>CAWUMP010000298.1:0-2824 GCA_963923385.1 uncultured bacterium
CATTGGCCGCACCACAAAACTGTGTCCAAAAAAACGGCGCAAAGCGGCGTTGCTTTAGCAACGCAAATTGACTATCCATCGGTTGATTTGATTGAGAGGGATGCATGCGATGACCTTGGGCGGTCGTGTGAAGGTGGATTAACCCAAGTATTTTTTCATCACCGCTATCCTCTTTAACATCGATGCGCAGTTAAAGAATGTGGTGGCTGAACGGCCGGTAAATCAATGTTGCAAACAGACACGGCGTGCCGCCGACGTATTACACGTCAGCGGCACAGAGGTCGCAAGTATTAGTCGCGATACTGCACGCCGCGGCGCTCAAGTAATCGCAATAACGCGTCCCAGTCTTTGCCGACCGACTCCCGTCCGGGGCGGTTGAATTGTTTACCACCGTGCTCTACGACGTCTTGAGGAATTCGCTTGACGTGTTCGCGGCCACCAGCCAGTGCATCAATCTGAATTTGGCAGGCGCATTCGAGGTAATACATCATTTCAAAGGCTTCACGCACCGTGGTGCCGAGTGTGAGCAACCCATGATTGCGCAAAATGAGCGCGCGACTGGTGGGTCCTAAGTCAGCCGCCAAGCGCGTACGCTCATCCATATCGAGCGCGACGCCTTCGTAGCCGTGATAGGTAACTTCATTGATGACGCGCAGTGCGTGTTGCGACAATGGCAGCAAACCTTCGCTTTGGGCCGAGACCGCTACTCCCGCGCGGGTGTGGGTATGCAGCACCGCTTGTGCTTCAGGACGCGATTGATGAATGCAGCCATGAATCACAAAGCCCGCTTTGTTGTAACCCATGCTGTACGGGTCTTCGATGATGTTGCCTTCATGGTCGACTTTAACCAAGCTGCTTGCTGTGACTTCATCAAACATCAAGCCAAACGGGTTGATGAGAAAGTGGTGCTCGGGTCCGGGCACGCGCGCCGAGAAATGAGTAAAGATCCAATCGGTCCATTTAAATTGCGCCGCCAATTGATAGGCCGCGGCAAGATTGACACGCACATCCCATTCTTCTTTGCTGACGCGATCACGCAGCGAATGGGCCGGTTTCAGAACAGCGCTCATGGTGGGGCTCCGAGGGTCGTAAAAGGCGTTGTCATCATACGCTGCACGCCGTCTTCATGCAGTGGCGTGGCGTGAAACGCACGCACTGTTATGCGGCGCGCGGTGTCACGGCCTCTAAGGCGCGTAAGATCAGATCGGGTGAATTTGTCGCCAGTTGCGATGCATCTGAGAGCAGCCGCCGCCAAGTGCGTGCGTGCGGCGCACCATGAAATAAGCCTAGCAGGTGACGACTGATGTGTCGCACCAAGCCGCCTGCGGCCACATGACGAACACAGTAGGCATGCATCGCCAGTGCGACGGATTCGCGTGAGGGGCAGGGACCATCGTCTGCAAAAACGCGCGTACTGGCTTGCGCTAACAACCAAGGGTCGTGATACGCCGCGCGGCCGATCATCACGCCATCGACATGTTGATATTGGGTTTCGATGACGGGCCAAGCGTCAATACCGCCGTTGATCACAATGGTGAGTTGTGGAAATTCTTGCTTGAGCTGGTAAACGAAGCCGTAATTTAGTGGCGGAATTTCGCGGTTTTGTTTGGGAGACAGTCCTTGCAAGACGGCGTTGCGTGCATGCACGATGAACACCGTACATCCAGCGTTAGCCACCAAGCCGACAAAATCACGGACAAACGCATACTGCGTGATGTCGTTGATGCCGATGCGATGTTTGACAGTAACTGGCAAATGCGTTTGATCGCGCATGGCGCGTACGCAGTCAGCCACCAGTTGTGGTTCGGCCATTAGACACGCACCAAACGCACCGCGTTGCACACGTTCGCTTGGGCAACCGACATTGAGATTGATCTCGTCATAGCCCCAACGCGTGGCGAGCGCCGCACAGTAGGCAAGATCTTCGGGTTCACTGCCACCAAGTTGTAAGGCGACCGGATGTTCGGCGGGATCAAACGCTAAATGGCGTTCGACATTACCGAAGCGTAACGCGCCAGTGGTGACCATTTCGGTGTACAAACGCACGCGCGGTGCTATCAGGCGCAAAAAATATCGGCAGTGTCGGTCCGTCCAATCCAACATGGGCGCAACGCATAACCGATGATCGCTCACCTGCATGTTTTGCGTTGAGGAGGAGTGCATACGCGTGTTGGATGGCAATGCAATTAGGTGAGGGGCGTGTATTGCCCAGACGCGCTGGCCCGCAAACGAATCAAGCCCAACAGACTTTGCGTAAAGGGCGCGGCCACACCGGCTTGCTCGGCGATTTCTAATGTGCCTGTGAGAAGTCCATCAATTTCGAGTGTTTTACCGGCTTCCATGTCTTGCAACATCGAGGTTTTAAAAGCACCTAAGGCTCGAGCCATGTCGATGCGCGCTTCGGGATCGATTTGAACGTCGATCCCAATGGCTTTCCCAATTGCCATGCACTCACGCATCACGGCCACCATGTAGTTTTTTACGAGTGGGTCAGCAATCATCTGATCGGTGGGCGCCAGCGTCAGCGCAGAAACGGGATTAAAACTAATGTTGCCTAATAATTTGATCCAGATTTCTTGTTCGATGAGTGGGCTGGCGACACCGTGAAAACCGGCCTGCGTAAATGCGTCGGTCACACGCTCGGTGCGTTGAGTGTTTTTTCCGCCAGGCTCACCAAAGAAAAGTTTTTGCCCTTTGGTGTGCGTGATTTCTCCGGGTGCGGTGACCGCAGCGGCGCAATGAATCACGCAACCGACCAAACGTTCAGTGGGCATCGCAGCGCGAAGGACCCCGTGCGGATCCATGCGTGTGAGACGCCGTGTTC
>CAWUMP010000299.1:0-2808 GCA_963923385.1 uncultured bacterium
AGCCAGCACGACACGATGCCCCGAGCGATCATTTATTTGTGATCGATCCGATGGGAAATTTAGTTTTACGTTACCCGCGCGATGCCAATGCATCACGCATCATCAAAGACTTAGAAAAACTACTCAAATACACACCAACGCGATAACGCACTATGTCCATCTACCGACGACTTGTTTACTTTAGCGCCGTACTCACTCTCATCGTGTTGGTGGTGGGTGCCTACGTTCGATTATCGGATGCTGGATTAGGTTGCCCAGATTGGCCAGGCTGTTATGGACAGCTCACGCCAGCACAAGCCACGCAACAAATCGATGCCGCAGTGCAAGCGCAAGGTGGTGATCATGGTCCAGTGTCGATACCCAAAGCCTGGAAAGAAATGGGTCATCGCTATTTGGCCGGTGTATTGGGCTTATGCATTCTTGCGATTGCTGTTGTTGCTTGGCTACAGCGCAGACACACCTCGATACGTATACCCATCGTGATGCTGTTGTTGTTAGGGGTACAAGCCACGTTAGGGATGTGGACGGTGACGTTGTTACTCAAACCGGCCATCGTGACGGCACATCTTTTAGGTGGGATGAGCTTGCTTGCATTATTGGTGTGGTTGTCGACCGAACAGTGGTTGGCAGCTCAAACAACAACAGAAACAAAATCACAAATAAAACGACAAACAGCTCCACCAACGCCATCACAATCTACTGTACACAGTGTGCCGAGTGTTCGGCGTTTGGCAGTCATAGCCCTCGGTGTTGTCATCGTACAAATTGCACTCGGCGGATGGGTTAGCACGAACTATGCGGCGTTAGCCTGTCCAGATCTGCCACTGTGTCGTGGACAAGTTGTGCCACCGATGGATTTTGCGAACGCGTTTCATGTGCTGCGTGAGCTGGGACAAACAGCACAAGGCGCTTGGCTATCGGTTGAGGCACTGACGGCGATTCATTGGACGCATCGGATGTTCGCGGTGCTCGTGTTACTTGTTGTGGGGGGGTTGGCACACCGCTTGGCGCGTGTGGCCACCTGCCGAGGCCTGGCGCGTGGACTAGCCGTTCTTTTAGTAGCTCAAATTTCGATTGGCTTAGGCAACGTGGTGCTCAGTTTGCCGCTGTGGTTAGCGGCAGCGCATAACGCGGGCGCCGCGCTCCTGCTGTCGATACTCATCGTGATAAACTGCCGTCTCTACGCGATGCGCACGTTGCAAGTAGCTGGACCCACTGCACCCAGTGCGGTGAGTGCATCATGAGCATCCACTGCTTCCATGCTTGATCACGCTTAACGCACCGCTCTTGACCCAAGTCCACTCTGTGCGCCCCGACACCTTAACTATCGATTCGAAGCCTTTTCTCGTGCGATTGCGTACGCGTATGTCGGCGTTTTACGCGTTGACGAAACCACGTGTCGTGTCGCTGATTGTTTTTACGGCCGTGATCGGTATGTTTCTTGCCACCCCGGGCATGGTTCCCCTACAAATTTTGCTCGCGGGCACAATCGGAATTGCGCTCGTCGCCGGCGCGGCTGCTGCATTTAATTGCTTGGTTGAGCAAAAAATTGATGCACGTATGCAGCGCACCAGTCGTCGACCGCTACCGCGCGGAGAACTGAGTAATACCCAGACATTGATCTTTGCTGGTGTGGTGGGCGGCGTTGGGTTGTGGGTGCTGGCCACGTTTGTGAATGTACTCACGATGTGGCTCACCCTCGCCACATTTGTTGGTTATGCCGTGATTTACACGGTGTTACTTAAGCCAGCAACACCACAGAATATTGTGATTGGTGGTGCCTCCGGTGCCATGCCTCCCGTGCTGGGTTGGGCTGCGGTGACCGGCGAAGTCACGCTCGAAGCGATGCTGTTGTTTTTAATTATATATACCTGGACACCACCGCACTTTTGGGCCTTGGCGTTGTATCGCACCGAGGAATATGCCAAAGCGGGACTGCCCATGTTGCCAGTCACGCACGGCCCAGAATTTACGCGCTTACACGTGTTGCTCTACACCTTTATTTTATTTGCAGCGACGTTGCTGCCATTTGTGGTGCGTATGAGCGGTTGGCTGTATCTGCTGAGCGCAATTATTTTGGGGCTGTGGTTTATCGTGTACTCGTTACGCATCCATTTGCACTACAGCGATCGTTTAGCGCAAAAAACATTTCGCTTTTCAATTTTGTATCTCGCCTTGTTATTTGCAGCGCTATTACTGGATCACTACCTTGTCGCTTAAGTTTTTGAAGGTATTGATTGCGTGCATGCTCGCTAGCTTGATTGGTGCGTGCGATCACAGTGCGCCAAAATTTCAAAACACCGATATCACTGGCGCAACGTATGCGCGCGACTTTAAGCTCACCGATCACCATGGCGTGGAGCGCACCTTAGCCGATTTTCAGGGTAAAGCGGTGATCTTGTTTTTTGGCTTTACGCAATGTCCAGACGTGTGTCCAACCACGTTGTCTGAGTTGAAAGCAGTGATGCAAGCGCTCGGTACGCAAGCAGATCGCGTGCAGGTGTTATTTGTCACGCTCGACCCTGCGCGAGATACGCAAGCGGTGTTGGCGCAGTACGTACCAGCTTTTGATACGCGGTTTTTAGGTATGTACACCGACGCAGAAGGCACACTCAAGATTGCCAAAGACTTTAAGGTCTATTTCGAAAAGCGTCCGGGCAGTACGCCAGAGAACTACACCATTGATCATACCGCGGCGAGTTTTGTGTTTGATCCGCAGGGACGAATTCGCTTGTATGTGAAGCACGACCAACTCGCGACGCTCGCGCAAGATCTGCCGCTGCTGTTGCAGGGTAAGTAAGCCGAGTA
>CAWUMP010000300.1:0-2794 GCA_963923385.1 uncultured bacterium
GATCCTCTCTGGTCTCGTGGGCTCGGAGATGTGTATAAGAGACAGGTCGGTGAAGATCGTCATGCGCTGGGCCAAGTGCGTGACTTTGCGCCGTACATTGCCAAAATACGCGCCGCAAATGCTGACACGGTGCTCACCGGCAATTGGGGGCCTGATCTTAATTTGTTGGTCAAAGCGGCGCGTGAATCTAGCAGTGCGTTGCGTTTTTATACCTTTTATGCAGGCAGCCCGGGCGCTGTAAGCGCAATGGGCGAGGCAGCCGCCGGGCGTGTGATTGACGTGACCGATTGGCACATCAATGCCACCACGCGTGCTGAGCAACAGCGCGCCGAAAAATTTCAAGCCCGTTACGGTACGGATTATCACTTTGCGCGCTTACATCCCCTGGTGCAGATGCTGCACGCAGCGACGTTGCAAGCACAGAGCACCCACGCCTTACCGATCGCCCTCGCCTTAGAAAATCGTCGCTTTAAAGGCGAGACGGGTGAAGTGCAGATGCGCCGCTTTGATCATCAACTATTGATGCCCTTATATATCGCTGAACTTGCAAAACGCGAAGGAACACAGATTGCATCCGAATCTAGCGCGTTGGCTTGGCGTACCCTGCAAACGATTCCCGCCTATGTTGCGACGCAGCCAACATCATGCCAATTAAATCGCCCGAGCCGATTACAATAAAACGAGCGTCGTCAGTCGTCGCCAGATGAGCACCCACCAGAGGTGCCAAGTTTTTTGGAGAGACCGTGGAATTTTTCCTCGTACAGCTATTTAACGGCGTGAGCTATGGCTTATTGCTGTTCATGCTCTCATCGGGCCTGACGCTGGTGTTCTCGTTGATGGGCGTGCTCAACTTTGCGCACGCGAGTTTTTATATGCTCGGGGCGTACTTTGCCTTTCAGATCAGCACCTGGACTGGCTTCTGGGCAGGCCTCGTCGTTGCCCCTTTGCTGGTAGGCGCTTTGGGTATGTTGGTCGAACGGGTTGGATTACGACGCGTGCATGCGCACGGCCACGTCGCCGAATTGTTATTTACCTTTGGCTTGGCCTATCTGATCGAAGAAGCGGTGCATTTGATTTGGGGCCGTGCCGCATTGCCTTATCACGTACCGGCGGCTTTAGATGGTCCGCTGTTTCAAATCGCAGATTCGCCTTACCCCATGTACCGCGTCTTCATGATGCTGATTTCGGTCAGTATGCTCGTGGCAGTGTGGCTCACGCTCACGCGTACGCGTATCGGCTTAGTGATTCAAGCCGCGCTCACGCACCCCGATACAGTGCAAGCGCTTGGTCACAACGTGCCACGTATTTTTATGTTGGTGTTTGGTGGCGGTGCGGCGCTCGCCGGATTAGCCGGGGTGATTGGTGGTGCAGCCTTTGTCACCGACCCGAGCATGGCTATTGCAGTTGGGCCGATTGTGTTTGTGATTGTGGTGGTCGGTGGGATGGGTTCGTTGGCGGGTGCGTTTATCGCCTCGCTACTCATTGGTTGTCTGCAAACCTTTTCGGTCTCACTGGATTGGACACTGGCTGGTCTACTCACTGTGCTGGGTTTTTCGATGGGCCCCGACACACCGCTGTGGTCGGTGTGGAGCATTAAGCTCTCGCAAGCCGCGCCCGTATTGCCGTATCTGATCATGGTGTTGATGTTGATTTTTCGACCCCGTGGATTGATGGGAACGCGCGACGAATGAACACAACGCTACGTTATCGACCGCTCAACCTTGGACGTTGGTTGCTCTGGGGCACCACCGCGTTGATCTTTGTGCTTGCACCACTGTTTTCTGATGCCAGTTTTGCGCTCACCTTACTATCGCAAATGGGCATCCTGATTATTTTTTCGCTCTCGTACAACATGTTGCTTGGGCAAAGCGGCATGTTGTCGTTTGGCCACGCCGTGTATTCGGGCTTAGGTGCTTACATTGCAGTACACGCGCTCAACTTCATTGGCAAAGGCACGCTGCATTTTCCGGTGAGTTTGCTGCCTTTGATTGGCGGCTGTGCTGGTCTCGTGTTTGGTTCGATCTTTGGTTACGTCACCACAAAAAAATCTGGGACGACCTTTGCCATGATTTCATTAGGTATCGGCGAAATGGTGTTTGCCTGCGTCTTAATGTTTCCAGGATTCTTTGGTGGTGAAGGCGGTATCACCACCAACCGCGTGGTGGGTTCTGCCGTACTGGGCGTCACGTATGGTCCGGCCATTCAGGTGTATTACTTGATTGCAGCTTGGGCGTTCATCTGCATGATCGCGATGTTTGCGCTCACGCAAACACCCTTAGGTCGCATGGCCAATGCCGTGCGTGACAATCCCGAGCGCGCAGAATTTATCGGCTACAACACGCAACGCGTGCGCTACATTCAACTGATGTTGTCGGCGTTTTTTGCTGGGGTAGCGGGCAGTTTGTCTTGCATTAACTACGAAATCGTCTCGGCAGAAAATGTATCGGCGATTCGCTCAGGAGGCGTATTGATCGCCACATTCATTGGCGGCGTGGGTTTATTTTTTGGGCCGATTCTGGGCGCCATTTTGTTCACCTTATTTGCGATTGCGTTATCAAGCTTTACGAAAGCTTGGTTACTTTATCTTGGGTTATTTTTTCTGCTCATGGTGCTATATGCACCCGGTGGCGTGGCTTGGTTGGTGGCGATTCAACTGCCCGTGTTACGCGCTCGGCGCTTGAGGGATCTTCTGTGGCCGTATTCTTTAGCCATCCTGGCGGCTGCGGTGTGTGTGATCGGGTTAGTGGGTAGCGTCGAAATGTTGTATCACGCAGCGCTCGAATCCGGTGGCGAT
>CAWUMP010000301.1:0-2742 GCA_963923385.1 uncultured bacterium
AGGTCGCGGTGGTGATTGCAGAAACGCTTTCAGCTGCGCGGGATGCCGCCGAGTTGGTCGAGGTGGAGTACGAGGTACTTCCGGCAGTGATTGATATGGTCAAGGCCACCGCAGCGGGTGCCCCGGCCATTCATGAGGCCGCGCCAGATAACACCTGCTACGTGTGGGCCTTGGGCGATAAAAGCGCGTGCGACGACGCGTTTAAAAAAGCGGCACATGTCACGCGTCTGCATTTAGTGAATAACCGTCTCATTCCCAATGCCATCGAGCCACGCGCAGTCAATGGCAGTTATTCGCGCGGCGATGATAGCTATACGCTGTATGTCTCCAGTCAAAACCCTCACGTCGAACGTCTTTTGATGACTGCGTTTGTACTGGGGTTACCCGAGCACAAGGTACGTGTCGTTGCACCCGATGTGGGTGGTGGGTTTGGCTCAAAAATTTATTTGTACGCTGAAGATGTGGTGGTGACTTGGGCCTCCAAACAAATCGGCGGACGCCCCGTGAAGTGGACTGGCGATCGCAGCGAATCTTTTTTAAGCGACGCGCATGGTCGCGATCACATCACGCAGGCCGAGTTAGCGCTGGATAAAGACGGAAAATTTCTGGCACTGCGCGTACACACGACAGCCAATATGGGCGCTTACCTATCCACTTTTGCGTCGTGCATCCCAACCATTTTGTATGCCACGCTACTGGCAGGCCAATACGCGACGCCGGCGATTTACTGCGAAGTCAAAGCCGTCTTCACGAACACCGCGCCTGTCGATGCTTATCGTGGCGCCGGCCGTCCTGAGGCGGCGTACGTGGTAGAGCGCATCGTTGAAACCGCCGCGCGTGAACTGAAGATCGATCCCGCAGAACTACGGCGACGTAATTTCGTGCGTAATTTTCCGTATCAAACCCCTGTGGCACTCACGTATGACACAGGGGATTTTCAAGCCACACTCGATGGCGCCATTCAACTGAGCGATGTCGCAGGATTTGCTCAGCGCAAAAAAACTTCTGAAGCGGCCGGTAAATTACGCGGCCTCGGCTACGCAGCGTACATCGAAGCTTGCGGCTTGGCCCCGTCTAACATTGCTGGCGCCCTCGGTGCACGCGCAGGTTTATTTGAAGCAGGCGAAGTACGCGTACACCCCACCGGATCGGTGACGGTGTTTACTGGATCGCACTCACACGGCCAAGGCCACGAAACCACCTTCGCACAAGTCGTGGCCGATCGTTTAGGTATGCCCATCGAAAACGTCGACATCGTGCACGGCGATACCTCGAAGGTGGTGTTTGGCATGGGCACCTATGGCTCGCGCTCGTTGTCGGTGGGTGGTACCGCGATCGTGAAAGCCTTAGACAAAATTATCGCCAAGGGCAAAAAAATAGCTGCGCACTTAATGGAAGCCGCAGAAGCCGATATCGATTACGACAGCGGCGTATTCAAAGTGAGTGGCACGGATAAACAAAAAACCTTTGGCGAAGTCGCCTTTGCGGCGTACGTGCCGCACAACTATCCGCTCGATAAACTCGAACCCGGTCTCAATGAAAATGCTTTTTACGACCCCACCAACTTCACCTACCCCTCTGGAACATACATTTGTGAAGTCGAAGTCGATCCAGACACAGGCACAGTGCGCGTCGATCGATTTACGGCCGTTGATGACTTTGGAAAAATCGTCAATCCGATGATTGTCGAGGGACAAGTGCATGGCGGCGTGACCCAAGGCATCGGCCAAGCCTTACTCGAGGGTTGTCATTACGATACCGAAACCGGTCAATTGATCACTGGATCGTTGATGGATTACGCCATGCCGCGTGCCGAGGATGTACCGAGTTATGCATTGGCGACGCGCGAAACACCGTGCACGCATAATCCGTTAGGCGTGAAAGGGTGCGGTGAGGCTGGCGCGATCGGCGCACCTGCGGCATTAATGAATGCCATCACCGATGCGCTGAGTGTTTACGGTATTCAAGATTTACCGATGCCTGCTAGCCCACAAACTGTGTGGAAAGCGATCCGCGCCGCGCAACAAAAAGCGGCCTAAACGGATCCGCATTCAGCACACGCTTTTTTATTCCACACGAAACAACGCAACACGGAGAAATCAATATGTACGCATTTACTTACCACCGCCCCGCCAGTGCGGCCGATGCCGCAGCGCTCGCGCTCAAACATACCGATGGAAAAATTCTTGCGGGGGGACAAAGTTTGGTGCAAGCCATGAAACTGCGCCTCGCGTCCCCTAGCGACATTATTGATTTGGGCACCGCCAAAGACCTCGTCGGCATTACACAAAAAGGCAATCAGATCACGATCGGCGCGATGACGCGTCACGCCGCAGTGGAGCAAAGCGCCGAAGTCAAACAATTGATTCCTGCATTAGCTGATCTCGCTGGGGGTATCGGCGATCGTCAAGTACGTCATATGGGCACACTCGGTGGTGCGCTCGCAAACAACGACCCGGCCGCGTGCTACCCCGCCGCAGTGCTTGGCTTAGGCGCAACCATCCAGACCAACAAGCGCACGATTGCCGCCGATGATTTCTTTAAAGGCCTGTACGAAACTGCACTTGAGTCTGGCGAGATCATTACCGCAGTCACCTTTCCCGCGGCCAAGCGCGCGGCCTACATCAAGTTTAAAAACCCCGCCTCACGGTTTGCGTTAGTTGGCGTGTTTGTAGCGCAAATGGACCAAGGTGTGCGTTTAGCCGTTACCGGTGCATCCTCTTGTGTGTTTCGTGTGCCCGA
>CAWUMP010000302.1:0-2736 GCA_963923385.1 uncultured bacterium
GGCTGAGGCCGTTGCTCAAAATTTGGTGACGCGTGGGCTCGCAAGAAAATCACCGGCTCCAGGTGCCGTCGCAGAAAACACACGCGCTTTGCGTGAAATGATTGCATTACGCCAGGCGTTTGTTGCCGAGCGAACCTCAGACTACTAAAGGTTCGATGCCACAACGCCGCCCCAGAAAACAAGCCACGGTGCGTGATGTTGCGCGCGAGGCTGGCGTATCGATTGCAACCGTCTCACGCGCGATTGCGCAGCCTACTTTAGTTCGAATACAAACACGCGAGCGAATTGATCAAGCCATCAAGCATCTTAACTATGTGTCTGATGGCCTTGCCCGTGCGCTGTCAACGCGACGCACGGGTACCATCGGCGCAGTAATTCCAACGCTGGATAACGCCATCTATTCGGTGAGCACACATCGCTTGCAAAAAGTGCTCGAGCAATCAGGCTATACGCT
This sequence comes from uncultured bacterium, assembly GCA_963923385.1. GTDB lineage: Bacteria > Pseudomonadota > Gammaproteobacteria > Burkholderiales > SG8-39 > SZAS-79. Next base: position 455 of record CAWUMP010000302.1, read on the forward strand.
GTTATTGGCTTGTCATGAGTTTGATCTGGCCTCCGAACTGCGCATCGTGCGTGCCTTTATACAACGGGGGGTCGATGGCATCGCACTCGTTGGTACAGCACATGCGCCTGCCACACATCAACTCCTCGCCGCACACCGAGTGGCGTGCGTTTATACATGGGCAACAGATCTCAGTGCACAAACAGCAAGCGTCGGATTTGATAACCGGGCCGCCGGTCGATTGATTGCGGAGCATTTACTTTCGCTTGGGCATCAACACATCGGCGTGATCTCCGGCGTTCTTGAAGGAAATGACCGTGCGACAGATCGCCTAGAAGGCTTACGTCAATGCCTACAATCAGCAGGGATTGCATTACCAGCACAGGCAGTTGAACAAGCCCAATATTCAGTACAAGCCGGTGCAGACGCTTTAGATCGACTCATTTCTCGAACGCCACTCAGTGCAGTGGTCTGCGGCAATGATGTGCTCGCCATTGGGGCGATACAACGCGCGCGCGAACGTGGCATTCACATCCCCAATGATTTATCGATTACGGGCTACGACGACATGGAATTGGCGCGCGTCATCACACCGCCACTGACTACCGTGCATTTTCCGATTGCGCAGGTCGGTGAACAAACCGCACATCATCTGATTGAGCGCATCAACCAAGACAAACCGGCACGATGCATCCAACTGCCAATACACCTGGTTGTGCGTGGATCCACTGCCCGAGCACGTTAACAGTCGGCGCAGTCGTCGTTTACGTTTCGCCAACCAAGCGTCGCGCTAAGCGCAAATGTGGGCGGTCGATCATCATGCCGTCCATGCGCAATGCACCAGCATTCGGCTGCGCTGCAAATGCGGCAATCACTTTGTGTGCCCAAGCTAACTGCGCGGCATCGGGAGTAAACACGGCATTGATGTCGTCCACATGCTTTGGATGAATGGCGAGCTTGCCAGCAAAGCCATCCCGACGCGCTTCGCGTGCCTCATTGAGCAATACCGCAGGATCTTCAAGATCGACGCACACCGTATCCACTGCAGGTACACCAGCAGCAGCTGCAGCGTGTAAACACAATGCACGTGCTACGCGAAACGGTTCGGTATAAGCGCCATTCACACGATTGGCCATGGCACCAATATCTGCAGCCAAATCTTCAGCGCCCCACGACAAACCCGCTAAACGGGGCGTAACGTTGCGATACGTCCCCATACCAAATACCGCCTCACCGGTTTCGGTGGCAATCACCAAAATCTTGATGCTTTGTGGATTCAGTCCATGTGCCGCTTCAAAGGCATCGAGATAATGCGCTACCTGCGCGAGATCGGCACCGCCACGACATTTTGGCAACACAATACCAAAGGGCTTGGCCGGCACCACGGCAGCCAAGTCCGCGATTGTTAATCCCGTATCCAGTGCATTGACGCGCACCCAAAGCGCTTTTCCTGCAGGCGCTTGACGCAACATACCTTGCACGATGCGACGTGCTTCAATTTTTTGATCAGGCGCCACCGAATCTTCTAAATCAAGAATCAATGCCTGCGCAGCACCGCTACAGGCACGCGTGAATTTGCGCTCAGAATCTCCAGGAACAAATAAATACGCACAAGCCATGGCGACTATCCTTTCGTCGGACGTTTGCGCATAAAGGCTGCGCGTTTACAAGTAGCCACAATTTCATCGCGATGGTTGATCGCTTCGTGTTGAAACTCAACAATGCCCGCATGTGGCCATGATTTACTCTCGCGCTTAGAAAGCACCGTGGTACGTACGTGTAACGTGTCACCCGCAAACACCGGTTTCGGGAACTTCACCTCAGTCATTCCAAGATTCCCGATAGTGGTCCCCATGGTGGTGTCATTCACCGTCATTCCAATCATCAGACCGAGGGTGAATAAGCTATTGACTAGCGGTTTACCGAATTCTGTTTTTGCAGAAAAATGTGCATCGAGGTGCAAAGGTTGCACGTTCATGGTCAAACTACTAAACAACACGTTATCCATTTCGGTTACCGTGCGTGTCCACTCATGGGCAAAACACTGCCCCTCGGAAAACTCTTCAAAGTACAAACCAGCCATCGACGTCTCCTGCGCAGAGGACGAAAAGGCTGATTCTAGGTCGACTCAGCGCCGAATGCGCGCGCAGCCCCACGAAGAATGTGAAACGGCAGCGGCCTCCACTAAAACGACGCAGGCCGCGCCAGTGGGTTCCGTGAGCTCAACGCACGCCTGATTGGAAGTAACTGAACTGCTGTCAATTTAGGTCCACTACTTGAGAGAGTTTTTCTATATTAAATCA
>CAWUMP010000303.1:0-2715 GCA_963923385.1 uncultured bacterium
GGCACCGCGTGTGTGTGTTTGTGATTGACGTGCAGCGGCTGTGGCTTGACGTGCGGCGGCTGTGGCTGCCCGGGCTCCAGCAATCCGACCAAACGTGGTGCCGATGGTCATCCCCACGCCCGCGGTGTAACCCTGACCCAAGACATTCCCGGCCATCATTTCTCCAGCGACAAATAAATTCTCGCTCGGCTGTCCCGCAAAATGCACGGCCGAATCTGCATTTGTTTTTAATCCCAAATAAGTGAAGGTGATTCCGGGTCGTAGTGCATAACCCGTAAACGGTGGGACATCGATCGGTCGTGCCCAATGCGTTTTCGCTGGCGTCAAACCTTCGGTATGACAATCATCGAGCACTGTGTGATCAAAGGTGCCCTCACGACAGGCCGCGTTGTAGTTGTTTAAGGTGTGCATGAATGCAACCCGCGGCAAGCCCAAGGCGTCTGCCAACCCTTCTAGAGTGTCGGCTTTGACACCAGGGAAGACCGGCGGCATAAAACGACCAATCGCTTTGGCATCGATAATCGCATAGCCAATTTGTCCCGGTTGCTGCGCGACCAATCGACCCCAAATCGCGTAACGCTTGGGCCAAAAATCTTCGCCTTCATCGTAAAACCGCTCGCCGTGACGATTCAACATCACCCCGAGTGAAACACAATCTACACGCGTACAAATTCCACCGTCATACAAGGGGGCACGCGCATCAATGGCCACGCAGTGCGATTGCGATGGATCTCCGATCATGTCGGCGCCAGCACGCTGCATAAAGTCAATCAAGGTGCCGGTGTTGAATCGTGTACCACGAATTAAAAATTGATCGGCCGGCCATTCGCCATTCACCTCACCCCAAGCTTCACGCATCCAGGGTAGATTCGATTCAAATCCACCGGCGGCCAAGACGCAGGCATGGGCAGTGATACGTTCACCTTGCGCGGTGTGGGCAGCGACAAACTGTCCGTCAATCAGCTCCAGCGTGTGAATGGGTGTGTCATAGCGAATCTCGACACCCAAGCGCGCAGCGCTACGGTAATACGCATTCACTAAGGCCTTACCACCACCCATAAAAAATGCATTGGTCCGCGCTAAGTGCAAGGTCCCAGACAATGGTTTTTGAAAATGCACGCCATGCCGACGCATCCAATCGCGGCACTGCGCCGAGTCACGAATCGTTAAGCGCGCCAACTGCTCGTTGGTTTTACCCCCAGTGACTTTCAAGAGATCTTGCCAGTACTCTTCTTCGGGGTAGGCTTCCAGCAACACATCCTGCGGTGCATCGTGCATGCATCGCAAATTGCGTGTGTGTTGCGAGTTACCACCACGCCATTCGCGTGGTGCAGCCTCGAGCAACAGCACCGATGCACCGGCTTCACGCGCCGTGAGCGCTGCGCAAAGTGCGGCATTTCCACCACCGATCACAACAACGTCGTAGTGCATGTGGGCAAGGTTTACGTGCGTTAGGTTAAAAACACTGACATCCGAATACGCACTGTAGGCACAGGCTGCGCATGGCGCAAGTGCATGCGCGAACCAGAAAGATCGCTTGGCTTATCTAGGAAACACGCGTATAGTGCGCCGCAGCGATGCATGACGTGTGACTCATTGACACGCATGAATCAGCAGTTGATGTGTGCCCGAATTCGTTTCTTGTTGTGTCGAGTTTTTCGCAACCTGATCGGTCACCCTTCACTGTGCATCGCGACGCTCATCGTCTCTGACCCTCCTCAGAAGCAATTGACTCGCTTCTTGCGGCATCCCTGCTCCGCCACCTGTTGGTGCGCGCCAAGGATTGCGAATCGGTTGGTGCCGATGTTTTTGGCCAGCCGGTTCGTGCTTCCACATGTTCTGCCGCGTTTGATCGCAGCGCCTTGCGGTTCACGTCGATGTCCGTTTCCGCTTGCGGACGGCTGGCCTACTCGCAACCGTTGCATCCATTGGGTTGATCGGAACACCCAATCAGAGGAAAGAACAGCATGAATGTCACACCAGAAAAAATTGTTTCTGCGCCCAGCGCAACACCCGCGGGCGAAGCGAAACCCAAGAATAAAAATGCAGGACGCAATCGCGGGTTTTCTGAACAGCGCGAACGGCGTGCTGAGCACGCGCGCAAACGTCCCGCAGACAGCCGCCGCACACGCAGTGGTGGTGGCCCACGATCGGCGCCTCATACCGAGCCATTTGTGCCCTTGCCCACCGACTTTGCGCCCTCGGCGTTTGATGACTTAGGCTTAGCCACACCCATTCGCGCCGCCATTGCCGCCGCTGGGTACACCACACCCACTGCCGTACAAGCGCGTGCAGTACCGCAAGCCATTGCAGGCCGTGATTTACTGGTTTCATCGCAAACAGGCAGCGGTAAAACGGCCGCTTTCATGTTGCCTGCATTGCAATTACTGTCTCAGGCTGACACAGAAAATGGACGCGGACCGCGTGTGTTGGTTCTCACCCCAACGCGCGAATTGGCCATGCAAGTCACGCAAGCCGCGGAAACCTACGGACGCGGCTTACGTCGCGTCAAAACGATTTCGATTGTTGGTGGCATGCCCTACCCAGTACAAAATCGGCTGCTCAAAATGGGGGTTGATATCTTGGTGGCAACACCTGGACGTTTACTCGATCAGATGAACTCTGGTCGCATCGATTTATCGCGTTTGCAGTTGTTGGTTTTAGATGAAGCCGATCGCATGCTCGACATGGGCTTTAAAGACGATCTGGATGCCA
>CAWUMP010000304.1:0-2708 GCA_963923385.1 uncultured bacterium
CGTAGTCACGCCTTGGGTGGAACGGCGTCCTTACACAAAAGTGTCCTCACGCAACGCGATCAACGGCGCGTTGATTAATCGATTTTCATTTGCGCGTCTTTCACCACTTTGGCGTATTTAGCGATTTCACTACGCAGGTGTTCGCCAAAGCGCTCGCTTGTTCCGCCTAATGGATCAAGTCCGCGTTTAATAAAGGCCTCGCGTATCTCGCCTTCGCCAATGCTGCGGAGAATGACATTGTTCATGCGTTGAATAATGTCGCGTGACACCCCGGTGGGTGCCATGAGTCCGTACCACGAGTCAGTGTAAAACCCCGGATAGCCTTGTTCAGCAATCGTTGGTAGATCGGGTGCCAGTGCCGCACGCTCAGCGTAGGTGGTTCCATAAGCCTTAAGTTTGCCGGCGCGTACATGCGGCAAGCAATCAGGCAAATTACAAAACATGGCGTTGACCTGACCGGCGAGCACATCGCCGAGCGCTGGACCTTGACCTTTGTAGGGCACGTGAACGATATCGATCGTTGCCATCGTTTTTAAAATCTCACCGGCGAAGTGTGCGGTCGTGCCATTACCAAATGAGGCATAGGTCAAGCGACCAGGTTGTTGTTTGGCCAGTGCCACGAATTCGCGCAACGTGTTGGCGTTCACAGACGGGTGTGCCACCAAAACATTGGCCGTGCGTGCGGTGAGGATGACGGGTTGCAAATCTTTGAGCGTGTCGTAAGGCAGTTTAGGTACCAGCGTGGCGTTGACAGTGAAACTATTGGCTACCGAAACAAACGTATAACCATCCGGTGCCGCTTTTGCCGCAGCGTCCACACCGACCACAGTGCCGGCCCCCGGTTTGTTTTCGACCAAAATAGGCTGACCTAGCGCGCGGGTCAGTTCTGGTGCGAGCGTGCGTACTACCGATTCCATGGTGGAGCCTGGTGCAAACGGAACGATGATGCGCACGGGTCGCGTTGGCCAGCTTTGCGCTTGTGCCCATGGCGTACAAAAAATCAGCGCAAGAACACTCGGCGTGATGAAGTGTCGAAGAAAAGACATGGCGGCGATCCTTGGTCGGGGGATTAAAATTTTAATTGCAACGCGCTTCGTTTGCATGCCGATGCGCAGCCACCGCGTTTCATTGGTGACGCAGATGACGGCTTATTCACTACGTGCCCAATGTCGGCTGCGTTCGACGGCTGCGTGCCAACGTGTGAGCCGCTGGGCTGCGTTGGTCGGATCCATATTGGGTTCGATTCGTTGATCGTGTTGCGCTTGGGTTGGAAGATGTGTGCGGTCTGGCCAGAGCCCAACACCGAGGCCAGCTAACTGCGCTGCACCTAAGGCGGTGCGTTCTTGCATGGCAGAGCGAATCACCGGTACGCCGAGTAGATCCGCCTGAAATTGCATCAACAAACCATTGGCAGTTGCACCACCATCGACGCGTAGTTCGCCAAGCGCTTGTGAGGCATCGCGCGTCATGGCGTGCAGTACGTCTGCGCTTTGAAATGCAATCGACTCTAATGCGGCGCGCGCAATGTGGCCGCGGTGCGAGCCACGCGTTAAGCCCACCAATGTGCCGCGTGCATCGGCGTCCCAATACGGCGCACCTAAACCACTGAAGGCTGGGACAAGAAATACATCGCCGGTGTCTGTCACGCTGGCCGCTAAGGCTTCAATTTCGCTGGCCGACGAAAAAAATCCTAATCCATCGCGCAACCATTGCACGACCGCGCCGGCTTGAAACACGCTGCCCTCAAGCGCGTATTCCATCGTCGGTTCGGTTTGCGCGCACACGGTGGTGAGTAATCCATGACCCGAGAGCACCGCGTGATTGCCCGTGTGCATCAATAAAAAACAACCAGTGCCGTAGGTATTTTTAGCCATGCCTGCATGATGACAACCCTGCCCAAACAGCGCGGCTTGCTGATCGCCTGCGATGCCACACAGCGGCACCGTGCGACCCAACGCTGGGTCATTGAGTTCGCCAAAAAAACCACTCGAGGGGCGCACGTCTGGCAGTAAGGACGCCGGAATACGTAACACTTCGAGTAGCGTTTGATCCCAAGTGCCCGTGTGAATGTTGAATAGCAAGGTGCGCGAAGCGTTTGACACATCGGTAAGATGTAGACGTCCACCCGATAGATGCCATGCGAGCCACGTGTCTACGGTGCCGAAGGCGAGTGTGCCTTTTTCAGCGCGTGCGCGTGCCTCCGGAATGTGATCAAGCAACCAAGATAATTTCGTCCCTGAAAAATACGGATCGAGCACCAAGCCCGTTTTTTCGCGAAAGCTAGATTCGAGTCCGGCGGCTTTTAATTGGGCGCATTGCGTGCTGGTACGGCGGTCTTGCCAAACGATGGCGTTATATAAAGGCTCGCCGGTGGAGCGGTCCCAAAGTAAAGTGGTCTCGCGCTGATTGGTGATGCCAACGGCGGCCAATTGGGCGCTGGCGTGTGTGCCTGCTCGTGCGAGCGCCTCAGTGATGACATTGCGTTGGCTGGTCAGTAATTCGACGGGATCGTGCTCAACCCAACCGGGTTGCGGATAGATCTGACGAAACTCGTGTTGTGCGCTGGCCAACACGCGCAGCGCATCATCAAACACGATCGCGCGCGAACTGGTGGTGCCCTGATCGAGCGCGAGCAAGGTCCGCATCGTGCGTCTCCAAAAAAACTGTCTCTTATACACATCTCCGAGCCCACGAGACCAGAGAGGATC
>CAWUMP010000305.1:0-2700 GCA_963923385.1 uncultured bacterium
GGCATCCCCCACAAAGAGAGGCGTTGTATGAACCGATTGACGATGTGTTTGCGTGTGCTTTGCTTAGCGTTGATGTGTGCGTGGTGCGGTGGTGTGAGCGCGCAAAACTGGCCGAGTAAACCGATTCGTTGGATCGTGCCGTACGGACCGGGGAGCACAGACATTCTGGCGCGCATTCTGGCGCCCAAAGTAAGCGCAGCACTGGGCCAACAAATCGTGGTGGAAAATCGTCCTGGCGCAGGCGGTGGCGTAGGCAGTGAATTTGTTGCGAAGTCTGCGCCCGATGGTTACACCGTATTGCTGGGCGCAGCCGCCACGCATGCAGTCAACCCAGCGTTGTTTTCAAAGTTAGGTTACGACGCACAAAAAGATTTTGCGCCGGTGATTAATTTAGCGAGTATTCCCAATGTGGTGATTGTGTATCCGGGGTTTGCGGCAAAAAACATGAGCGAGTTAATTGCCGCGGCCAAAACCAAAGCGGGTGCATTGATGTATTCATCGAATGGGCCGGGCACGTCGCAGCATATGTCTGCGGCATTATTTGAAATGCTCACCGGTGTGAGCATGGTGCATGTGCCTTACAAAGGCAGCTCTGAAGGTGTGGTGGCGGTCACCCGCGGTGATGTGAACTTAATGTTTGCCAACTTACCGCCGGCATTGGCGTTGATCAAAGATGGACGCGTTCGTCCGATTGCGGTCACAACAGCGCAACGACTTCCCGCGTTTCCTGATCTGCCTACCGTCGCCGAGTCCGGCGTACCAGGCTTTGAAGTGTCGACATGGTTTGCGTTGTTTGCACCCGCTGGCACACCCGAGCCGATCGTGCAGCGGTTGAACCGTGAATTTGCCACAGCGTTATTGGATGCCGACACGCGCGACAAACTGATCGCGCAGGGCTTCATCATCAATGGCGGATCACCACAAGACCTCGCCAAATTAGTCGCCAGCGAACTCGTGAAGTGGGCGCGCGTGGTGAAAGCGTCGGGAGCAAAGGCAGATTGAGTGGGTTGGGCGTTTTTCGCTCACTCCAAAAAATCCGCTAACTTCACTTTGTCGTTGTTTTTTGGCGTGGCGCGCGCGAAGGATTCCGCGCCTTCGCCTTGTTCATTGCCTTGTGGCACCGTGCAATCACACAACCACTTGGCAGACAGTGCGGCGCCTGGTGCGACGCTACACGCGTTGGCATCGCTGGGTATGCAACTCGCAGCAGGGATCACGCTGAAGTCATGCGGTGCATGTGTGCGGCTCGCAAAGGCCCAAATCAATTCTGCAGGATCGGTGGCTGACACATCGGGGTCGATTGCAATCGCGCTGCGTGCCAAGGTGCTTGCGCCAGATAGCGCGGCCATAAGTGCTGTTTTGGCTTGACCGGACACACGCGGTGCAAGTTGCAGCACGGTGAGCAAACCGCCACACGCCGGTGGGCAGTGCACATCGCGTAGATCTAATCCACCCTCGATGTTGCGTAAGTGTCGCGCGGTGAGCGCTTCATTGGCCACGCAAATCAAACTCGTCACATCGATGGCATTTCCAGTTTTTCCGAGTGCAGTTTGGATGTTCAACTCAACGGTAAATAACGCGGCACCGGCAAAGCCACTCAGGGTGGGTAACACGCTGGTATGGGCTGAGATTTCTCCGAGGCTCGCGTGCAGTACACCAGCGGCCTGTTGCGCGCAGGTTGAATGTTCTGCGATAGCACCCACTGTGCGCCAATCAGCGTGCATCCCTAAGCTGCCGCACGCAGCAGCGAACAAGGAGGCTGGCGAGGCACCTAAAAGGACTTGCACACGGGCGCCGGATTGACAAGCCGCCGCAAGGCGTGGGGTATCTAGGGCAATACACCAGCCGTTGTCTTTGCGTATTACACGCGCTAAGTACATCGCGCTATTTTTTTCTGTGCCCATCAACATCACGCCCACGTTGGGTTCGGTGTGCGATAAACCTAACGCATCGATCGAGCACGCGCTGAGGTGTTGCGTGTCAATGGCCGTAACCGTGGTCGCGCTGCTTGGATTGCTGTGGTCTAAACGATCACGCAGCGTCAATGGCAAACCGTGTTCGGGTAGTCCCAGCGCCTGCGCCCAATCGGCGCGTTGCATCGGGTGTGGGTGTGGGTTCCAAGTATGGCGCGCGCGCTCGGCATCGCTCAGCGTGGTCGGTAAACACGCATCGAGTAACAGTTTGGTGCCAGTACGATGCATCGGCCCTTGGCCCGGATCGAGTGGCGATGAATTGTCGAGTGTGAACACGCGTGTTTTATCAATGCGAGTAATGCCTTGCATCGGGTCCATGCGCGACACCAAGGCTCGCAAGATGGCCCATGCATCTCCGGCATCGACATCGGGGTCAACACTGGCTAAAAATTTTGGATGTAGATACGGACTCGCTGCAGCAGCCATTAATGCAGTGCGTGTTTGTCCGGGATAACGTGCGTGCATACGTAACGCGACCATCAATGGCGACATACCACCGGGGCTGCGTACATCACGAATATCCAAGAGTCCACCATCGACGCCTTTTAAGTGATCCCACAACTTTGCTTCGACCACTGCGCAGGTAATCGAATGGGCATCCGATGGGGCCATGCCGCAACTCATGGCATAAAACACTGGCTGACGTCGACGAGTGATGGCTTTGACCCGAAACACTGGTGCGGTGCCACGCTTTGAATACGTGCCAGTGACCTCGCCAAAGGGACCT
>CAWUMP010000306.1:0-2685 GCA_963923385.1 uncultured bacterium
GTGGGCTTAGGGCGGGATCGGACGCTACGCACGTCGGTTGACGCGCCGAGAAAAATATCCGTATAATCCGGCCTCTTTTTTGCACCCGTTCCGGCCCATCGTCTCGATGGGCGGATACGCGTCGTTTCTGGACTCAGAAAAATGCCTACAGTCAATCAGTTAGTGCGTCAGGGCCGTCAAGCGACGCCCACCAAATCCAAGGTTCCTGCCTTGGCTGGTTCACCGCAAAAGCGCGGTGTGTGCACCCGTGTTTACACCACGACCCCTAAAAAGCCGAACTCGGCCTTGCGTAAGGTTGCCAAGGTGCGCCTGACCAACGGCTTTGAGGTCATCGGTTACATCGGCGGTGAAGGCCACAACCTCCAAGAGCACTCGGTCGTTCTGATCCGCGGTGGACGCGTGAAGGATTTGCCCGGTGTGCGTTATCACGTCGTGCGGGGTTCGTTGGACACCCAAGGCGTGAAAGACCGCAAGCAATCCCGCTCCAAATACGGCGCCAAGCGCCCCAAGGCTGCTTAATCAAGCGCCGCCACAGGTTAGAGGAAGAACGCTATGCCACGCCGTAGAGAAGTCCCGAAACGCGAGATCCTGCCGGATCCAAAATTTCATAACACTGAAGTTGCCAAGTTCATCAACGTGTTGATGAGCAGTGGAAAAAAATCGGTTGCAGAGCGCATTCTGTACGGCGCTTTCGACTCGATTAAAACTAAATCAGGTAAAGACCCGCTCGAGATCTTTACGCAAGCGGTGCAAAACGTGAAACCCATGGTTGAGGTGAAAAGCCGTCGCGTGGGTGGTGCCAACTATCAGGTGCCGGTTGAAGTCCGTCCTGTGCGTCGTGTGGCGTTAGCCATGCGTTGGTTGCGCGAGGCCGCATCCAAGCGTGGTGAAAAATCTATGGGTGTGCGTTTGGCTGGTGAGCTGATCGAAGCCGCGGAAGGTCGCGGCGGTGCGATGAAAAAGCGCGATGAAGTGCATCGCATGGCCGAGGCGAATAAAGCCTTTGCTCATTATCGTTTCTAAGAACCAAGAATAGACAAGGCTGGGTATCTCCGTGGCACGCAAAACTCCCATCGATCGTTATCGCAACATCGGCATCAGTGCGCACATCGATGCAGGTAAAACCACGACCACCGAACGCATCTTGTTCTACACCGGCGTGAATCACAAAATTGGTGAGGTGCATGACGGTGCCGCCACTATGGACTGGATGGAGCAAGAGCAAGAGCGCGGTATCACCATCACCTCCGCCGCCACCACCTGTTTTTGGAAGGGCATGGATTTGTCCTTGCCCGAGCACCGCATCAACATCATCGATACCCCGGGACACGTTGACTTCACAATCGAAGTAGAGCGCTCAATGCGCGTGCTGGATGGCGCGTGCATGGTGTATTGCGCGGTGGGTGGTGTGCAGCCTCAGTCCGAGACGGTTTGGCGTCAGGCCAACAAGTACAAAGTGCCGCGCTTGGCCTTTGTAAACAAGATGGACCGCGTCGGTGCGAATTTCTTCAAGGTGTACGAGCAGATGCGTCTGCGCTTGAAGGCCAACGTGGTTGTGATTCAAGTTCCTATCGGTGCGGAAGAAAACTTCCAAGGGATCATTGATCTTGTCGCCATGGACGCAGTGTTTTGGGACGATGCCTCGCAGGGGATGAAGTTTGAGCGCAAACCAATTCCTGCTGAACTGCTCGACACCGCCAAAGAGTGGCGCGAAAAGATGGTCGAAGCCGCAGCAGAGGCCAACGAAGAATTAATGAACAAATACCTCGAATCGGGTGATCTCTCGGTCGAGGAAATAAAGCGCGGCTTGCGTTTGCGCACTATCGCCAACGAAATCGTTCCAATGCTTTGCGGCACAGCTTTTAAAAATAAAGGCGTGCAAGCGATGTTGGATGCAGTGATCGAGTACTTGCCTTCGCCAATCGACATTCCTCCCGTTGGTGGTGAAGACGATCGTGGTCAAGCGGTCACGCGTAAGGCAGACGACGAAGATCCATTCGCCGGCTTGGCATTCAAAATCGCTACCGACCCTTACGTGGGTCAACTCACCTTCATTCGCGTGTACTCAGGGGTCTTAACCTCAGGCGATACCGTGTACAACGCCATTCGCGGCAAGAAAGAGCGTATCGGACGTTTGCTTCAGATGCACGCCAATCAGCGCGAAGAAATTAAAGAAGTGCGCGCAGGCGACATCGCTGCTGTGGTCGGTATGAAAGATGTCACGACCGGCGAAACGATTTGCGATGCAAACAAAATCATCACCCTCGAGAAGATGGAGTTTCCAGAGCCCGTCATCTCACAAGCAGTTGAGCCAAAAACGAAGGCCGACCAAGAAAAAATGGGTCTTGCCCTGGGACGCTTGGCACAAGAAGATCCTTCATTCCGCGTCCGCACCGACGAAGAGTCTGGCCAGACGATCATTTCCGGTATGGGCGAGCTGCACTTAGAAATCATCGTCGATCGGATGAAGCGCGAATTTAGCGTCGATGCCTCGGTTGGAAAGCCGCAAGTTGCTTATCGCGAGACATTTAAAAAATCGGTTGAGCAGGTTGGTAAGTTCGTCAAACAATCGGGTGGTCGTGGACAGTACGGACACGTCGAGCTGCGTCTCGAGCCACAAGAGCCGGGTAAGGGCTTTGAGCTGTCTCTTATACACATCTGACGCTGCCGACGATACTCCTTGTG
>CAWUMP010000307.1:0-2667 GCA_963923385.1 uncultured bacterium
CTGGTCTCGTGGGCTCGGAGATGTGTATAAGAGACAGTGTCAAAGGCGAGGGCGAAGGCATCAGCTTTGTCTCGCAGTTAAAAACGCCTCACGCGCAAATTGAGGGCACCGAAAGCAAGGGTGAAAATTATTTACTCGAAGTCGACAACGAAATGGTCGTGCCGATCGGTAAAAAAGTACGCATTCTCACGACTGCAGCAGATGTGATTCACTCGTGGTGGATTCCAGCCTTTGGCGCCAAGCAAGATGCGATGCCAGGGTTTATTCGTGACACGCATTTCACGGCAAACAAACTCGGCGTTTATCGAGGTCAGTGTGTCGAGTTGTGTGGCAAAAACCACGGATTTATGCCGATCGTGGTGCGCGTGGTGAGTGCAGAGGATTACACCAAGTGGGTCGCCTCACAAAAAAATCCTGGGGCTGTGTCTGATGCAGCTGCGCCAGCCGCCGAGGCGAGCACGGTCGTTGCCGCTGCACCTGCGGCTGCAGCAGCGAGTGCCGCTAAAACGTACACGCCAGCTGAACTAAAAACCATGGGCGAGAAAATTTACACGGCCAATTGCATCGGTTGCCATCAGGCCACGGGCAAAGGGATGCCGCCTGCTTTCCCAGCGTTGTCTGGTTCGAAGGTGGTGAACGGTGACAAGAATGTGCAAATCGCGCTGGTACTCAATGGAAAGCAAGGCACCGCAATGGCCGCATTTGGCAAACAACTCAACGACACCGAGCTTGCTTCGGTGCTCACCTACACACGAAATTCTTGGGGCAATAACGCCGGTGTTGTGCAGCCTGCCGACGTTGCGGCGCTACGCAAGTAAATCGCTTCCCTCATTCTGATTAACGATTATCTTCCGGAGACTCTCTCATGAGCGCAGTCCTCGACCCACACGGCCACGCACACGATCATGATGATCATCATCACACTCCCACGGGGTTGATGCGTTGGATCACCACCACCAATCACAAAGACATCGGTTCGATGTACCTGTGGTTTAGCTTTGTGATGTTCATGGTCGGTGGCACCATGGCCATGGTGATTCGCGCCGAATTATTTCAGCCGGGTTTGCAACTGGTGAATCCGGATTTCTTTAATTCGATGACCACCATGCATGGTTTGATCATGGTGTTCGGCGCGATCATGCCGGCCTTCGTGGGTTTTGCAAATTGGTTGATCCCGATTCAAATCGGCGCGGCGGACATGGCGTTTGCGCGCATGAACAACTGGTCATTTTGGATTCTGCCGTTTGCTGGAAGCTTGTTAATTATGTCTTTCTTCATGCCTGGCGGAGCGCCTGGTGTGGGTTGGACCATGTACGCGCCACTCACTTCACAGATGGGCATTGGCATGGATCTCACCATCTTTGCAGTGCACTTACTTGGCATGAGTTCCATCATGGGCTCGATCAATATCGTCACCACGATTTTGAACATGCGTGCACCGGGCATGACTTTAATGAAGATGCCCTTGTTTTGTTGGACCTGGCTGATTACCGGTTATTTGCTGATCGCATCAATGCCTGTGTTGGCCGGTGCCGTGACCATGACACTCACAGATCGTCACTTTGGTACTTCGTTCTTTAATGCTGCGGGAGGTGGCGACCCGGTGCTGTATCAGCACATCTTCTGGTTCTTTGGCCATCCCGAGGTTTACATCATCATCTTGCCGGCGTTTGGTGTGATCTCGCAGATTATTCCAGCCTTTTCGCGCAAGCCTTTGTTTGGCTACGCCTCGATGGTTTACGCCACCGCGTCGATTGCAATCCTGTCGTTTATCGTTTGGGCGCACCACATGTACACCACTGGTATGCCGGTGACGGGTCAGTTGTTTTTCATGTTCGCGACCACGCTCATTGCAGTGCCGACAGCTGCAAAAATATTTAATTGGCTCGCGACGATGTGGCGCGGTTCATTGTCATTTGAAACACCCATGTTGTTTGCGCTGGGCTTCTTGTTTCTTTTCACCATGGGTGGTTTTTCGGGTTTGGTATTGTCCTTGGCTGCAGTCGACATTCAATTGCATGACACCTATTACGTCGTGGCGCACTTTCACTACGTGATGGTGGCCGGTGCGTTGTTCACGGCGTTTGCTGGCGTGTACTTCTGGTTTCCGAAATGGACCGGTCGGATGTACGACGAAACGCTAGGTAAATGGCACTTCTGGTTGTCGATGATCTTTTTCAACATCACATTCTTCGTGCAGCACTTCTCGGGCTTGGCTGGCATGCCGCGTCGTATTCCCGATTACCCGCTGATGTTTGAAACATGGAACAAAATCAGCTCGATTGGTTCGTTTGGATTTGGACTCTCGCAGCTCTTGTTTTTGTACATCATCCTCAAAGCTTTAAGAAGCGGTGAGAAAGCGCCAGCCTTACCATGGGAAGGTGCAGACTCCTTAGAGTGGACGCATTTGCCAACGCCGGCGCCTTATCACTCGTTTGAGACCCCGCCGGTCATTAAATAACCATTATCAACACGCGATTGCATACGCTCATGGCCTTGTCGAAGAACGCGAGAACCGGATTGATTTTGGTCACGGTGGCTGCCGCGTTTTTCGCGGGTATTGTGCTGAAGTACTGGTTGCTAAGATGAACGTACTTGCAGTGACTCAGCGTGAAGAAAACCGGCGCTTACTCGTGAAGCTTTCGGTGATTGCGGCGTTGATGTTTG
>CAWUMP010000308.1:0-2660 GCA_963923385.1 uncultured bacterium
CGCGCACGACTTGTCCACCAAATGCCTGACCAATTGCTTGATGACCCAAACACACACCAAGCATTGGAAACGTACCTGCAAATCGTTGGATCACCCCTAAGGTCACACCCGCCTCGTTGGGCGTGCACGGGCCCGGTGACAACACAATGCGCTGCGGCTTCAGCGCGGCAATGGCATCGAGCGTAATTTCATCGTTGCGATACACGCGCACATCTTCACCGAGCTCACCAAAATATTGCGCCAGGTTGTAGGTGAAAGAATCGTAGTTATCGATCATGAGGAGCATGGTCTATTCCTTACACCACACGCGGCGGCGCAAGATCTTCTAACGCCGTTTCTGCTGCGCGCAGCACGGCACGCGATTTATGCAGGGTTTCGTTGTATTCGGCTTCGGGATCTGAATCAGCCACAATACCCGCCGCGGCTTGTACATGCAGCATGCCGTCTTTGACGACCGCGGTGCGTATCGCGATGGCCAAATCCATGTCGCCATTGAAGCCCAGATAACCCACCGCTCCGCTATATAAACCGCGTTTCACGGGCTCAAATTCGTCGATGATTTCCATTGCGCGCACTTTGGGCGCACCCGTCACGGTGCCGGCCGGGAAAGTCGCCTTGAGTACATCAAAGGCGTCCAGCCCATCGGCTAACTGGCCTTCGCAATTCGACACAATGTGCATCACATGCGAGTAACGTTCGATCACCATCGTGTCGGTGACTTTGACGCTCCCAGTTTTTGCGACGCGACCCACATCATTGCGTCCTAAATCAATCAACATCACATGCTCGGCACGCTCTTTGGGGTCAGCCAACAACTCTTGCGCAGCAGCGCGATCTTCTTCGGGTGTTTTACCGCGCGGTCGTGTACCGGCAATCGGACGCAGCGTCACCGTATCGCCTTCGAGTCGCACTAAAATTTCTGGCGATGCGCCCACCACATGATGATCCCCGAGATCAAAATAAAACATATACGGTGATGGATTCAAACTTCGCAAAGCGCGATACAACGCAAACGGTGGCGCCGTAAATTCGCGCGAAAAGCGTTGCGAGATTTGAATCTGCATCGCATCGCCGGCGTAAATATATTCTTTGGTCTTGCGTACCGCCTCTAGAAATTGCGGTTTCGTGAGCGAAGACCGTACGTCAGGTGAATCCACATGCCGGTGTGTCGGTTCAGCAACGGGGCGCGCAAGTTGAGCACGCAACTCGGCTAAACGCGCGTGGGCGTTGGCCAAGGCGCTGTCTTGCGCTGGATCAGCAAACACCACCAAGTACAGTTTGCCTTGCACGTTATCGATCACTGCGAGTTCTTCTGAACGCAACAACAACATATCCGGCGTTCCTAAGGCATCGGGCTTCTGTGTTTTTGCAAGCCGCGCCTCGATATGACGCACGGTTTCGTAGCCAAAGTAACCCACCAGTCCACCGGCAAACCGTGGCAAGCCAGGCAGCGGCGCGGGCTTGTCATGCCGAATGTAATCGCGCACAAACGCAAAGGGATCGCGCTCGCCAACTTCTTCGATGTCTTCGGTGCCATTGTTTGCACGACGAATCACGCGAATCACGCCATCACGCAATTCAATGCGTTCAGCGCAGGGCAACCCAATGTACGAATATCGACCAAAACGTTCGCCGCCCACCACCGATTCAAGCAAGTAGGTAAAAGGGGCGTTGGCCAACTTAAGATACAAACTCACGGGCGTATCAAGATCGGCGCGCACTTGCGCAATCACTGGGATGCGATTAAAGCCTTGTGCAGCCAGTCGATTAAATTCAGATGCATTCATGTCGGTGCAACTCCAACGAAAAATTAGGCATTTGCACCGATGAGTGTCGCCGCGTGTAACAGGCTAGAAACTATACCATCGGCATCAATCTCATGCACCTGGGCGCCTTCGCGATAACCGTAGGGCACCAACAACATCACGCACCCCGCGGCACGCGCGGCCAGCGCATCATTGGCTGAGTCACCAATCATCACCGCTTCGTTAGGCTGCACCGATAAACGCTTGCATGCAAGCCACAACGCATCCGGCGCAGGTTTTTTGTTGGTCACCTCATCGCCACACACCACCGCATCAAACTGGTCGAAGCAATGTACTGCTTGTAACAACGGAAGTGTAAATGCCGATGGTTTGTTGGTCACGCAAGCGGTTTTTAATCCAGCGCCACGTAACGCCGTCAATCCATTAAAAGCCTCTGGATAAAGCCGCGCTTGGGTACCATTGAAGCGCCAATAAATCGCATTAAATTGTTCGATCGCTTGCGCGATGGTGTATGCATCGGGTGCCGCGCGCATGGACAGTTGCATCGCGCCGGTGACCAAATGCGCTACACCTTTACCAATGAGATTACGTACGCATGTTTCGGGCAATGGTTCCAACCCGCGAGACAACAATAACGCATTCACACTGGCCACGAGTTCGGGTGCCGTGTCGAGCAGGGTGCCATCTAAATCAATGAGCACGGCGCGTTTGCCGTGCAAGTGCGTTGAATGCAAGGACAGCACCGCTTATTAGGGTGGCGTAGCGCGTGCCAATTGTTGACGCATGGTGGCGATAGTGGCCGAGTAATCGGACGTACCAAAAATCGCTGAACCGGCAACAAACGTATCCTGTCTCTTATACACATCTCCGAGCCCACGAGACCAGAGAGGATCT
>CAWUMP010000309.1:0-2634 GCA_963923385.1 uncultured bacterium
GTGTTTATTTGCCGCGTTGGAGTTGTCTTGCGATATCCCGAGCAAAGTACGTGAGGATGCCGTCGGCACCGGCGCGTTTACATCCGATCAGCGCTTCGGTAATGACGGCGTCGCTCAGCCAGCCATTGTTGATGGCCGCACGTAACATCGCGTATTCACCGGACACTTGATAGACAAATGTTGGCGCACGAAAAGTGTCTTTGACGCGCCGGACAATGTCTAGGTAAGGCATGCCGGGCTTGACCATCACCATGTCCGCACCTTCTGCGAGATCGAGCCCGACTTCCCACAGCGCTTCATCACTGTTGGCTGGATCCATCTGATAGGTGTTTTTATTGCCTTGACCTAAATTGCTGGCTGAGCCAACCGCATCGCGGAATGGCCCATAAAACGCCGAGGCGTATTTCGCAGAATAGGCCATGATGCGCGTGTGGATATGACCTTGTTTTTCCAGGGCGCTACGAATGCAACCAATGCGCCCATCCATCATGTCTGAGGGCGCGACGATGTCCACCCCAGCCGCGGCTTGGGCGAGCGCTTGTTTTTCGAGTGCCGCAACGGTCACGTCGTTGATGAGATATCCATGCTTATCTGGGATCCCGTCTTGTCCATGCGAAGTGTATGGATCGAGCGCGACATCGGTCATGATGCCTAATTCGGGAAAGCGCTTTTTTAATTCACGCACCACGCGCGGAATCAGTCCCTTGGCGTTGAAGGCCTCTCGACCATCGGCCGTTTTGAGTTTTTGATCAATGACCGGAAACAGGGCCATCACTGGAATGCCGAGCGCCACACATTCTTCGGCAACGGGCAATAAACGATCAAGCGAATAACGTTGTACACCCGGCATCGAATCGACGTGTTGCGTGCGATTTTTTCCATCGAGCACAAACACCGGGTAAATCAAGTCGTTTGCACTTAAGACGTGCTCGCGCATCATGCGTCGCGAGAAATCATCACGCCGCATCCGTCGCATCCGCACTGCTGGGTATTGACCAAAAATATTCATGGTGTTGTCTTTAGGCGTGGAACTTTTATGGGGGATTCGAAATCTTACCCTGTAGACGATCACATCGTCGCCCATCCCCTCTCCCTGGGTGGGTTGCCCCGGCCTTCTGCGTGATGCGTTGGTCGGGGCGTTTTTCCCTGAGCGGGATTTTTCGCTCGGGGTTTTTTATTCTGCGCGCGCTTGTGCAGCTGCGCTTACCGTATCTGTGCCGGCTAACCAACCTTCGATGAGCGCGCGGGTTTCTTCAACGCCTTGATGCTTCACACTCGAAAATAATAAACAGGCACCGGAAACGCCAGCCGCGTTGAGCGAAGCTTGCGCGGCTCGCAAGGTTCGACCTTGTTCGCTGCGTGTCAGTTTGTCCGCTTTTGAGAGCAACACCAGCACTTTTCGGTTGAGCGGTTTTAACCAGGCCATTAACTGTTGATCCAGCGGGGTAAATGGTCGGCGCGCATCCATAATCGACACCACACCGAGTAAGCCCATGCGCTGCTGTAAGTAACCGCCGATGAGCGCCCCCCATTCGTCACGCATGCCATGAGGTACTTTGGCGTAACCATAACCTGGCAAGTCAACGAGTCGCGCGTTTTCGCCTAGGGTAAAAAAGTTGATCAGCTGGGTGCGGCCGGGTGTTTTGCTGACAAAGGCCAGACGACGGCGATTGGCCAGCGCGTTTAACGCGCTCGACTTACCGACGTTAGAGCGACCCACGAAGGCGATTTCAGGCAGATCGGCGGGCGGCAACCCGTCGAGGGCGCTGGCCGAAATCAGAAACTCAACGTGCGAGAAGGGTTTGGATGTGGGCATGTATTCAGACGAAGTGTTATAGAATAACGGGTTTCTATCGGTAACGACGGAGCAGTCATGAATCGAGTTCTGGCCAGTCTCGTGAACACAGCGGTAGCCGCCTTATTCACGGGCCTATTTGCCAACGCTACTTGGGCTGAAAATGCAGCCGGTGCAGCCAAAGCCGATGTGGCAAAAGGTCAAGCGATCGCTGCGCAAGTCTGTGCAGGATGCCACGCCCCCGATGGCAACAGTGTGATTTCTGCCAATCCAAAACTGGCCGGACAGTTTCCTGAGTACTTGCACAAGCAACTCTCGAACTTTAAACCGCAAGCGGGTAAAAAAGCCGAACGCGAAAACCCAGTGATGGCCGGTATGGTCGCAAATCTGTCGGATGAAGATATGCGCAACCTCGCCGCGTACTACGCTGCGCAAAAACTTAAACCCGCTGGAGCGAACAACAAAGAGCTCGCTGCCGAGGGACAAAAAATTTGGCGCGGTGGTATCGCCGCCACTGGTGTTGCCGCCTGTGCGGGTTGTCATGGACCAAATGGTCGCGGTATGCCAGCGCAATATCCACGTTTGTCGGGCCAACACGCCGAGTACATCGAAGCGCAACTCAAGTCGTTTAAAGCAGGTTTGCGTGCCAACGACCCAAATCGCATGATGCGTGGCGTCGCCGAACGCATGACCGAGCGTGAGATGAAAGCGGTTGCTGAATACGCAGCCGGACTACGTTAAGCAAAACCAGCTCTCGTGCGTGGAACCACGCACCGCAAGTAGGAGTCTGAGCGAGGGGCGAGCGTAGGTTCGCCCCTTTTTATTTATGCGAATTGCAC
>CAWUMP010000310.1:0-2628 GCA_963923385.1 uncultured bacterium
TGCAGGCACTGGGGTTTCAGCGCAACTTAAACAACTTACCCAAACACGTTCGTGGTGTAGATCTGGAGACCTTGTTTTCGCAAAGCGATTTTATTGTGTTGGCCTGTCCCCTCACCGCGCAAACCAAGGGCTTAGCTAGTCGGGCGCGTATTGCCAGCATGCGTGCACAAGCCTCAATCATTAACGTCGCTCGCGGTCCTGTTGTGGATGAAGCAGCATTGGTTGAGGCGCTCCGTACGCATCGTATCCGAGGTGCAGCGTTGGATGTATTTGATCAACAACCGCTACGCAGCGATCACCCATTGATGCATCTAGATAACGTGATTCTTACACCGCACCAAGCAGGGCTCACGATCGAGGCCATGGAACGCATGAGTGAAGGTGCCGCAAACGAAGTAGTCCGTCTGTTGCGAGGTGAGCCACCCAAAAATTTCGTTAATCCTGAAACATGGGATCGACGTGCAGTGCGCGTGAATTAACCGTGCTGGAGACGGCTATCTGATGGTGCCTGGTCACGCGTTTGCATGGTGTAATCGCGCGTGACTTCGGCCACGCGCAGCCGATAACTGCCAATAATGCCTGCGCGACCTTCTTTTTGCGCCATGCGATGCAATTCCACATTGCGCCAGCGCGTCACCGCCGCTTCATTTTCCCAAAACTGCAACGACACGTACTTACCTGGTGCACTGATACTTTCAAAGCGCTCAATCGAAATAAACCCTTCAGCTTTGGCTAATTCAGGTTTTAGTAATTCGACTAAATCAAAATAATCGTTAGTACGGCCTGGGGCTGGCGTAAATTCAAAAATTACTGCAATCATTCGCGCTCCTTCATTTGAGTGCATCATCCTCAAACGGTAATCCCACATAATTTTCAGCCAAGGCCATGGCAGCTGGACGCGACTGAACCAAGTAATCTAGCTCGGCTTCTTGTACACGTTGCCCAAACGTTCCAGTGTCGGGGAAACGATGCATCATCGAGGTCATCCACCAAGAAAAACGGACAGCCTTCCAAACTCGACGTAAGGCTTTTGCCGAATAATCATTCAAACCTTGATCAGTGCGATCTCGGTAATGTGCAATCAGGGCATGCGCTAAATAGCGCACGTCACTCGCTGCGAGATTCAGCCCCTTTGCGCCAGTCGGGGGCACGATATGCGCGGCATCCCCAGCTAAAAACAATCGGCCAAAGCGCATTGGTTCGGCGACGAAACTGCGCAGTGGCGCGATACTTTTTTCGATCGAGGGGCCAACCACTAAATGTTCTGCTGCTTCTGGATCAAGACGTCGTCGCAATTCATCCCAGAAGGCTTGATCGCTCCATTGTTCGACGCGGTCTTCTAAGGCGCATTGAATGTAATACCGACTGCGAGTCTGCGAACGCATGCTGCACAACGCAAATCCCCGCGTGTGATTGGCATAGATCAACTCATGCGAAACCGGCGGTGTGTCTGATAGCACCCCCAACCAGCCAAAGGGATACACCCGCTCAAAAACTTGAATGCGCGATTGCACCGTTTCACGAGCCACGCCATGAAAACCGTCACAACCTGCGATGTAATCACAATCCAGGGTTTGCGTGACACCATCACGGATCCAAGTCACTTGGGGTTTGTTGCTATCAAATTGGTGCAGCGTGACCGCGTCTGCTTCGTAGATGGTTGGCAATTGGTGGGAGGCGCGCGCTTGCATTAAATCGCGCGTCACTTCGGTTTGACCGTAGACCATCACCCGCTGACCAACTCCGCTGGCCTGCGCGGTGAGTCCATATAGATCGATACGATGGCGTGCGCCACCAAACGCAAGCTCGATCCCATCGTGCACCAAGCCTTCGGCGTGCATGCGCGTGCCTAAGCCAAGTGCGTCCAACATCGAGACCGTGCCCTGCTCGAGGACGCCAGCTCGAATCCGTGCCAAAACGTAGTCTTGGCTGCGTTGTTCGACGATGACATTGTCGATCCCGGCTTGATGCAGCAGCGCCCCCAGCAGTAAACCCGCGGGGCCTGACCCAATGATCGCAACTTGTGTTTTCATCGTTGAGATTATCGCTGAACTCGCGTTGTGGTGTTTCGCACCGCCCGTTGCACGGCACCTGCTGCAAATGCGTCGCTCAGGCTATAATAAATGAGATAGTTTGTACACGAACAACCGCCGTCCAGGCAGGTGATGGGGCTGTCCATGCTGCGCGAAACTCGCGTAGTCCGATGATCTTCAATGAAGGAGTCGCAGATGAATTATGACCTCTTGTTGCGTGGTGGCCGTGTCATCGATCCGGCAGAAAAACGCGATGGACAATTTGATGTCGCCATCAAAGACGGCAAAATCGCCGCCGTTCAGGCCAACATCGTTCCTTCCGCAGCAAAGCAAGTGATCGACGTCTCTGGTCAGTTGGTCTTACCAGGTCTCATTGATACGCATGGTCACATTTTTCAGCACGTCACCGGCCGATTTGGTCTAGATGCTGATTTAGCCGGCGTGCATTCAGGGGTCACGACCATCATTGATCAAGGTGGCCCCTCTTGCATGACGCTGCCCGCGTTTCGTGAATTTGTTGTGAACGCGAAAAAAACTAATGTGCTGGCGTTTTTGTCTGCCTACCTCGTAGGGGGAATGGAAGGCCACTACTACC
>CAWUMP010000311.1:0-2600 GCA_963923385.1 uncultured bacterium
TCTTTGTACAAGCCAAACGTGATGCGCAGTCCTTGCACAGCACACCACTCAGCCCACTTGAGGGCGCACGCGAACTGGCGCTCATGCAGCGGATCGGTGAATTTCCCGAACTCATTCAAACCGCGGCACGCGAGTTAGCACCACACTTAATCGCTTTTTACCTTCGCGAGCTCGCCGCCGACTTCCACGCCTTCTATAATGCCGAACGCATCCTCGTCGAGGATGCCGCCCTCAGTGAAGCGCGTTTGGCCTTGTGTGCCGCGACGCGATACACCTTAGCCAACGGGTTGGCTTTGTTGGGTGTGAGCGCCCCCGAGAGGATGTAAATCATGCGTCAAGCCAGCGTCCGAATCACCGCAGCCAGTCGAGCACGCCAGCACGGCGGCTTTTTGTTTGGCATGTTTGTTGGCTTATTTATTGGTTTAGCGATTGCATTGGGCATCGCCGTGTACTTAAACAAAACGCCGGTGCCGTTCATGAATCGCAAACCAGCCGACACCAAAGCCGAGCCTTCTGGTGCGCCGGTGAGTAAAGCGGCCGATAAACCCAAGTTTGATTTCTACAAAATCTTGCCCGGCAGCGAAGAGCCCGTCAGCGACAAAGAACTGAAAGCTGCCGCGCGCGCTGCCGATGGCAGTAAAGATTTATATTTTCTACAAGCCGGCTCTTTCGCCAATCCTGTGGATGCCGACAACCGTAAAGCACAACTTGCCATCTTAGGTTACGAGGCCTCAGTTGAGCCCTCGACCGTGCCCGAGAAAGGCACGATGTACCGTGTGCGTTTAGGCCCTTACACGCGCGTGGAAGAGGTCAATAAAGTGAAAGACTCACTCAAACAAAACGGCATCGAAGCTGATCCAGTAAAAATTAAAGATCCTGCAGCAGCAAAAAAATAAACGATTCTTTTTTGGAGAATGACATGGTCTCTCTACTCCGCGTGCCTGCATTCAATTTAACCGCGCGCAGCCTGCGCGCGGTTTCTTGGCTTGTTTGTGTATCTTTTTTGTCGCTTGGCCTGCACGCTGTGGCGCAAGCCGAGCCCGTCGCGGGTAAAGATTTTTCTGTGTTGGCGACGCCACAAGCAGTCGAAACTCCCGGAAAAATCGAAGTGTTGGAATTTTTTTGGTACGGCTGCCCACACTGCCACAGCCTTGAACCTGTCCTAGAGCCGTGGAGCAAAAAACTTCCAAGCGACGCACAATTTCGTCGTATCCCTGCGGTGCTCTCTGACGGATGGGTACCACATGCACGTATTTATTACGCCTTCGAAGCGCTCGGTGTGCTTGAGCGCGTGCACAAGCCGTTCTTTGATGCCATTCACCGCGATCGTCTCAACATCACGAGCGAAGCTGCCATGAATCAGTGGTTAGAAAAAAATAATATCGATCGAAAAAAATTCGATGAAGCAGTAAAGTCCTTTGGCGTACAAGCAAAGGTCAAACGCGCGGCACAACTGTCTGCCGCCTATAAGCTCGATGGCGTGCCCATGCTGGCGGTGAGTGGTCGCTATACCATCAGCGCAGAACAAGGTGGTAGCCAAGCGGGCATGTTGAATGTGACGCAGTCGTTAATCGATATTGCGCGCAAGGACGCACGCAAATAATCCCACCGACGACGCGACTACGATTGAATGCGCAGCATCGCGTAACTGCCAGGCGCATCCTCTAACACCTGTAAACCTTCACCTGGTGTGCGTGCAGCAACCAACGCGTTTTGCGCATCGCCAGTTTCTGCGTTACGTGCACAAACCCAAGCATTCCAATCAGGCCACCACGAGCCAGCATGTTGCTGAGCGCTCGCTTGCCAAGCCTCTGGGGTGTCGGGTAATGCGTCATTAGTCCAGTAGCAATATTTGTTCGCTGCGGGTGGATTCACAATACCCGCGATATGCCCAGATGCGCCCAACACAAATCGCGTTGGTCCACTTAAATAACGCGCGCCTCGATAGGTGCCCTTCCATAGCGCGATGTGATCTTCGGTTGTCGACACAAAATACGACGGCACCGTGACGCGCGATAAATCGAGTGGCACGCCAGCGAGTGTGACGCCACCGGGTACACCCAACAAATTATTCAAGTACATGTTGCGCAAATAAAAACTATGCATGCGCGCCGGCATGCGTGTGGCATCTGAATTCCAGTACAGCAGATCAAACGGAAACGGGTCTTTACCCATCAGATAATTGTTCACCACAAACGACCAGACCAAATCGTTGGCGCGTAATAAGTTAAACGTGCTGGCCATTTCGCTACCCTCAAGATAGCCGCCATGCTTTTGCATGCGCGCTTCGAGCCGGGCCACTTGCGCTTCGTCGATAAACACGCCTAATTCGCCGGGTTCGGAAAAATCGAGTAAGGACACAAAAAAAGTCGCGCTGCCGACACGATCTTCGCCGCGTGCGGCTAACCAAGCCAGCGTGCAGCCTAACAACGTGCCACCTAAACAGTAGCCAATAAAATTTACCGTGCGTTCGCCGGTCGCGCGCTCCACCGCATCCAAGGCCGCCAACGGCCCTTGCTGCATGTAATCCTCGAACCCTTTGTCAGCAAGCTGCGCATCGGGATTAACCCAAGAGATCACAAACACCGTATGACCTTGGT
>CAWUMP010000312.1:0-2595 GCA_963923385.1 uncultured bacterium
TCGGAGATGTGTATAAGAGACAGATCATTAAAGGTGCGCGCTAAAACGTCATTCAATCCACCTGCGGGCCAAGGCACCACAAAGCGAATCGGTTTTGTGGGCCAAGCTTGCGCGCTCGCGGCGAGTGACAATACGCTCAAGCTCACCGCAATCAAGGCACGTGCGAAGCACAAGCGGCGACGTAAATTTGTCGCGCAACTCCTCATTATTGTGGCGCAATTGCGCATATTGAGATCCTGTTTGAGAGACAAAGAAATACTATCACGCGAGTTGTCGTAACATGGTTGGCTTTCGAACATCGTCTTCAGAGAACCACATGCATTCCAGCCCCCGCATTATCCGCGCCGCTCGTGGCACCACACTCAGCGCTCGCAGTTGGCTGACCGAAGCGCCCCTGCGCATGCTCATGAATAACCTCGACCCGGATGTCGCTGAGCGACCAGACGATTTGGTGGTGTACGGCGGCATCGGCAAAGCCGCGCGCAATTGGGCGTGCTACGAGCGCATCGTCGATACGCTGCGTCGGCTTGAGAGCAACGAAACGTTATTGGTGCAATCGGGCAAACCGGTGGGCGTATTTCGTACACACGATGACGCCCCACGCGTGCTGATCGCCAACTCCAATCTCGTGCCGCATTGGGCCACATGGGATCACTTTAACGCGCTCGATCGCCAGGGCTTGATGATGTACGGACAAATGACGGCGGGCTCGTGGATCTACATTGGCAGTCAAGGCATCGTACAAGGCACCTACGAGACGTTTGCCGAAGCGGGACGGCAACACTACAACGGTGATTGGCGCGGACGCTGGATTTTGACCGCAGGCTTGGGCGGGATGGGTGGCGCGCAACCACTCGCGGCCACAATGGCTGGCGCATCCATGATTGCCATTGAATGCGATCCCACTCGCATTGACATGCGCATTCGTACGGGCTACCTCGATACACGCTGCGACACACTCGATGAGGCACTCACCGCCGTGGCGCGGGCCTGCGAAGAACACCGCGCTGTATCGATTGGCTTGGTCGGTAATGCAGCCGAACTCTTACCGCAGATTTTGCAACGTGCGCAGCAAGGAAAAATCTTAAATCCATCGCTCGTCACTGACCAAACCTCTGCCCATGATCCAGCCAATGGTTACTTGCCCGAGCACTGGTCACTTTCACGCTGGCAAGATTTACGCAAAAAAGACCCCGAAGAAGTCGCCATCTCTGCACGCGAGGCGATGGCCAATCACGTGCGTGCGATCTTAGGTTTTCAGAAGATGGGCATTCCGTGCGTGGACTACGGCAACAATATCCGTCAAGAGGCCAAAAATGTTGGCGTGAAAAACGCTTTTGATTTTCCTGGTTTTGTCCCCGCCTACATTCGTCCGCTATTTTGTCGTGGTGTAGGACCCTTCCGCTGGGTCGCGCTCTCAGGTGATCCGGAAGATATTTATAAAACCGATCAACGCATGCGCGAACTCTTTCCTGAAAACGCGCTACTCAACCTTTGGTTAGATATGGCCAGCAAGCGCATTCAATTTCAAGGCTTGCCCGCACGCATCTGTTGGATTGGTTTAGGTGAGCGTCATTTGGCTGGGCTGGCGTTTAATGAAATGGTGCGCAATGGCGAATTAAAAGCGCCGATTGTGATTGGTCGCGATCATCTCGACTCCGGCTCAGTGGCCAGCCCGAACCGTGAAACCGAAGCCATGTGCGATGGTTCGGATGCTGTCTCGGATTGGCCTCTACTCAATGCCTTACTCAATTGCGCATCGGGCGCGACGTGGGTCTCTTTACATCACGGTGGTGGTGTCGGGATGGGCTACTCACAACATGCGGGCATGGTGGTGGTCTGCGATGGCACGCCAGCCGCTGATCAACGCATTGCACGCGTACTATGGAATGACCCCGCCAGCGGCGTGATGCGTCATGCCGATGCAGGCTATGACAGCGCGCTTGAAAGTGCGCGCACCCACCATTTAGATTTACCAATGTTGCGTTAAACCGATGCAGACCGAACCAATTTTTCATTTTCGTGCAGGTCGCACGCCACTATTGGTTTCCATGCCACACGTTGGCACCTATCTACCACCACAGATTGCCGCGCGCATGACAGCGCTTGCGCGTAGCGTGCCCGATACCGATTGGCATCTTGCTCAGTTGTATGACTTTCTTGATGCATTGGGCGCTTCGGTGCTGATTGCCACACATTCACGCTACGTGATCGATTTAAATCGTCCGCCGGATAACGCCAACCTTTATCCCGGACAAGATACGACCGGTTTATGTCCGATCGATACGTTTAGCAAAGCGCCAATCTATCAACCCCAAATGGCGCCAAACGACACGGAAATTTCGCAACGCGTGCACACCTATTGGCAACCGTATCACCAGCAACTGCAAACGCACTTACAGCAATTACGTGATCAGCATGGCGTGGCCTTGCTTTGGGACGCGCACTCAATTGCTTCTGTCGTGCCACGATTTTTTTCTGGTCGATTAACTGACTTTAATTTAGGAACAGCCAACGGTGCGTCGTGTGGCTCAGGCATCGGTGAAGCACTGCGACAAATCGCCGAATCCGCACCAGGTTACAGCGCCGCATTGA
>CAWUMP010000313.1:0-2581 GCA_963923385.1 uncultured bacterium
GGTTTAGTACGAAATGCTCGCGTAGCGGTGGGCGCCTGTGGTCCAGTGGCGACACGTTTACTTGAGTTAGAGGCGGCCCTCATCAATAAACCAGCTGACAGCGAGCTTGGCGCGTTTGTACAAGCACACCATCTTTCATCGCTACAGCCGATTGCAGATGTACGCGCAGATGCGTTGTACCGCTTAGATGCCGCACTCACCTTAGTACGTCGTGCACTGTCGGAGACCAACGCATGAGCACACTGCACCCGATACAGGACAGACAAACACAACCGACCAGAACGCTCGAAGTGAACGGTCAACGTCTCACCGTGCATGCATCACCACTGGCGCGATTGGCTGATGTGTTACGCGACGAACTGGGTCTCACCGGAACCAAAATTGGTTGTAATGCCGGTGACTGCGGCGCGTGTACTGTTTTACTGGATGGGCATCAAGTGTGCGCGTGTCTCACGCCCCTCGGGCAAACCACCGGTAAACACGTCATCACTGTTGAAGGCTTAGCCAAAAGTGGCAAGCTAAACGCTCTACAACTCTCTTTTCAAAAACACGGCGCAGCACAATGTGGGATTTGCTCACCCGGCATGTTGATGGCTGCCACCGATTTGTTGTCTCGGAAAAAACGGCCCAGTGAGTCTGAAATTCAAGAGGCCTTGGGTGGCGTGCTCTGTCGTTGCACCGGCTACCGAAAAATTATTGATGCCATCCTTGACGTGTCGCGACGCTCGCCAGCCGCCGTCGTTCCACCGGCTGGTGCTGCGGTTGGCGCGCGCGCACTGAAAGTAGATGGGCCACCTAAACTCAATGGTCGAGAGTTTTATGGCGCAGACCGTATCCCAAGCGATGCGCTTTGGCTACGCGCGATTCGCTCGCCCCACCACCACGCGACATTTGAATTGGGTGATTTAGAAGCATTTCGTCGCGCGCATCCTGGCCTCACTTACATCCTAAGCGCACGCGACATTCCTTTGAATGCGTTTGGAATTTATCCAGACATCAAAGACCAACCAGCCTTGGCCGATGGTGTCGTGCGTTTTCGTGGCGAAGCAGTGATCGCACTCGTGGGTTTACGCACAGTGATTGAAGCCATCGATGAACAGACCTTACCGATTCGCTGGACACCGCTCGACGCCGTGATGGGATTGGATGCCGCGATGGATCCCGCTGCAGCGCAGGTGTTACCCAACCGCCCTGGCAATTTGCTGCAAGATGGGGGCGTGCGTTGCGGAGACACGGCAAGCGCATTGAGTGCATGTGCTGCGGTCGTTGAAGGCGAGTTTGAAACCACGTTTGTCGAGCACGCATACATCGAACCCGAAGCAGGATGGGCACAACGCGTTGGCGAAGGGCATGCCGCAGAGTTGCATGTGCATGTCACCACGCAAACGCCTTATATGGACCGTGATGAACTGGCCAATGTGATGCGTTTGCCCGCCGAACGCGTACGCATTATTCCAACGGCATGCGGTGGCGGTTTTGGTGGCAAGCTCGACATGTCGGTACATCCATTGATTGGTGTTGCTGCCTGGATCACCGGTCGCACAGTGGCTTGCGTTTACACTCGAACTGAAAGTATGGCGAGCACCACCAAGCGGCACCCATCGCGCATCCATGCGCGCTTTGGTTGCGATGCGCAAGGTCGTTTACAAGCCTGCGAAGTGGACGCCTTGTTTGATACAGGCGCGTATGCAAGCTGGGGGCCCACCGTTGCAACGCGTGTTCCAATTCATGCGATGGGACCATATCGCGTACCTCATGTGCAAACACGCGGTCGCGGTTATTTCACGCATTGTCATCCGGCCGGTGCGTTTCGAGGCTTTGGTGTCCCGCAAGGAGCGATTGCACACGAGGCCATGCTCGATGCATTGGCAGATCAAATTGGGATGGATCGTTTAGAAATTCGCTTACGTAATGCATTACGCAAAGGCGATGCCACTGCCAGTGGTCAAATCCTTACCCATTCTGCTGGTTTAGTGCAGTGTCTTGAAGCGTTGCAACCGCATTGGAGAAAAGCACGACAAGAGCACGCATCCTTTAATCGAACTGCGCGCGCAGATGGGCGGCAGTTACGTCGCGGTGTTGGTGTGGGTTGCATGTGGTACGGCATCGGCAACACCTCACTGTCAAACCCATCCACCATGCGCTTGGGTATATCGGCTAAAGGCAAACTGACGTTGTACAACGGGGCGGTGGATATTGGACAAGGCTCGAACACGATCTTGATTCAAATTGCCGCAGATGCATTGGGCTTACCCATGCGTGATGTGGAATGGGTGATGGGCGATACGGGTCGCACTGCTGATGCAGGCAAGACCTCGGCATCGCGCCAAACTTTTGTTTCAGGCAAGGCAGTCGAACTCGCTGCACTTCAACTACGCGAGAATATTTTTCGTGCCGCCGGTGCGCCCGACAATGAATGGGTTGATCGTCGTTTTGCGCTCTCGCTTGAGGGCGCGGCCATCGTGTTTCGTCGCGATGGGATAACGCATCGACTCTCCTTATCGACATTGCCCGCGGATGCCAATGGCGATGTGTCTGTCTCTTATACACATCTGACGCTGCCGACGATACTCCTTGTGTA
>CAWUMP010000314.1:0-2569 GCA_963923385.1 uncultured bacterium
CTCTCTGGTCTCGTGGGCTCGGAGATGTGTATAAGAGACAGCTCCAACCCACATCTTCCGCCGTCATGATTTCGTAGGTTTCGCGTGCTTTTAGTACGCCATCTTGGTGAATACCGGATGCATGCGCAAACGCATTGGCGCCCACCACGGCTTTATTGGGCTGCACGACAAAGCCGGTGATCTGACTGACCAAACGCGAGGTGGGCACAATTTGCGTGGCATCGATACGCGTTTCAAGTCCAAAGAAATCTTTGCGTGTGCGCAACGCCATCACCACTTCTTCGAGCGCGGTGTTGCCCGCGCGTTCGCCCAATCCATTGATGGTGCATTCGATTTGTCTTGCCCCACCCATGGTGACTGCTGCCAAGGAGTTGGCCACCGCCATACCTAAGTCGTTGTGACAATGTACTGACCAAACCGCTTTATCTGAATTGGGAATCCGCGTGCGCAAATCACGAATAAACGCACCAAATTGTTCGGGCACGGCGTAACCCACCGTATCAGGCATGTTGATGGTCGTGGCACCCTCTTTAATGACTGCCTCAAGAACACGACATAAAAAATCTGGCTCTGAGCGACTGCCGTCTTCAGGCGAAAATTCAACATCTGGACAAGCGTTGCGCGCATACCGAATCGCTAAGCGCGCTTGCTCAAACACCTGATCCGGCGTCATGCGTAATTTCTTTTCCATGTGCAACGGACTGGTGGCAAGAAAGGTATGAATGCGCCAAGCTTTTGCGAGCTTGAGGGCGTCGATACCACGCTGGATGTCTTTGTCATTAGCGCGACACAAGCCCGCCACAATCGAATCTTTCACCACACCAGCAATCGCTTGAACGGCTTCAAAGTCACCGTTTGAAGCCGCTGGAAATCCGGCCTCGATCACATCAACGCGCATTTTTTCGAGGGCACGCGCAATACGCAGTTTTTCTTCTCGCGTCATTGAAGCGCCGGGGCTTTGTTCGCCGTCGCGCATGGTGGTATCAAAAATGATCACTTGGTTGTTGCTCATGACGTGCTCCTGAGACAAAAGATGATGTACCTGAAACGCCAAGCCTGTTGGGCTGGAATTGGTGGTCGACCGAATTGAGGGGGGATTAGTTTGTGCGCGCGAGGCGCAGCAGTAGACCATCGAGCACAAGCCCGTGGTCACCATGCATGAGACCGAATTTGCCGTGGGCGGTAAATTCGTGGCGGGCAAACACAGGGGTTTGCGCGCGGAGTGAATACTTAAGTTGTGCGTGTTTTTGTTGCATGGTTTTTAAACTATAGCGCTGAACGCAGCACAGCGCAATGCGCGGACTTTAACGGCGTATCGCAGCACGCGTTCCACTGGCCCAGACCACATACCCAGACAGCGCGTAGGCCACAAACAGCAGAAATAACATCATGGCAGGCTTAATCGAGACCAACGTCATTCCGGCAACAATCGCTAAGATGACCGAAAACGGGACCGCCTTGCGGATGTTTAGATCTTTGAAACTGTAAAACGGCACATTCGACACCATCGTGAGACCAGCAAACATAGTGGCGCTCCAAGCAATCCAGCGCAACCATTCGACGTGATCAATCCCAAAATCATCACTCACCCAAACCACGCCCGCCACCAACGCACCGCCGGCCGGGCTGGGCAAGCCTTGAAACCAGCGTTTATCTACAACATCGATGTTGGTGTTAAAGCGTGCGAGCCGCAGCGCCACCGACGCACAGTACACAAACGCGGCGATCCAACCGAGCTTACCCATTTCTTTGAGTGCCCATTCATACATCACCAACGCCGGCGCGGCGCCAAAAGCCACCATATCGGCGAGTGAATCGTATTGCGCACCAAACTCACTTTGCGTCCGCGTCCAACGTGCCACACGTCCATCCAGACCATCGAGCACCATGGCTACATAGATCGCGATCGCGGCAATTTCAAAGCGTTGATTCATCGCCTGAACCACAGCAAAAAAACCAGCAAACAGCACACCGGTCGTAAATAAGTTAGGTAGCAAGTAGATGCTACGTCGACGCAATGGCATGCGCGCTGGTGACTCGCTGCGCGGATGAGGGTGTTCAGTCATTGCGCGGATGCTGCTGGCGAAGCAAGTTGTGCCAATACGGTTTCGCTGGCGTACACCTTATCGCCGATAGCAGCCAATGGTCGTGCGTTCGGTGGCAAATATAAATCCACCCGCGAACCAAACCGAATAAAGCCGTAGCGCTCACCGCGCTTGAGCACCGCCCCAGGGGCGACATAACAAAGAATCCGCCGCGCGACCAACCCCGCAATTTGTACGCAGGTGATTTCCTCGCCTGTAGGCAGCTTTAAGAGCAACGCATTGCGCTCATTCTCAAGCGACGCTTTATCCAGTGCTGCGTTAAAAAACGAGCCAGCGTGATACTGCACAGCTGTGACGTTGGCATCCACTGGCGATCGATTGGAATGCACATTAAACACGTTCATGAAGACGCTGATCTTCAACGCCTCGCGTTGCGTATACGGATCGATGGCTGAACCAACCACGACCACGCGCCCATCCGCAGGTGAGAGCCTGTCTCTTATACACATCTGACGCTGCCGACG
>CAWUMP010000315.1:0-2555 GCA_963923385.1 uncultured bacterium
GGGTGCCTGCGCAATCACAAATGGAAATTAATCCTAGCGCATACACCGATTTACGCTGGAAGACAGCGGATTTTGTTGGGGTGATTAAAGGTGTTGAGGCGCCCTTGGTGTTGGTCGTGCACCCCAGTGTGCCGGCACGTACCTTGGCTGAAATGAGCGCGTGGGTGAAAGCCAACCCAGGCAAAGTGTCGTATGCCTCGTTTAGTGCCGGAACCTTGTCGCATTTTCTTGCCCATCAGCTCAACGAAAAATTGGGGCTGGATATGCCGCACATCACTTACAAGGGTTCGGGGCCGCAAGTGCAAGCCTTGTTAGGTGGGCACGTGCCGTTGGGCTTTTCGCAAATTCAAACAGCGTTACCGCACGTACAAGCCGGAAAATTACACGCACTGGCGGTGTCGGGTGCAACACGTTGGCGCCAATTACCTCAAGTGCCCACCTTGGCAGAATCGGGCCATGCGGAATTTACTGCAAGCACTTGGTTTGGTTTGGTAGCGCGCGTCGGTACGCCGCCCGAATTGATGCAACGCTTGGTGGACGCTGCGCGGCGCGCGCATCTTGAACCGAGCGTGCGCGAAAAATTAGAAGCGATGGGCTTTGATGTATCAGCGCAAACTGGCCCGGAGTTGAATCAAGCGCTGCGCGATGGGGAAGCCCGCTGGGCACGCGTGGTCAAAGCCACAGGGTTTCGCGCAAGTAACTAACCCGCAGGCGGGGGCTCGCTACGTCAGCGTGTGGGCGTGTGACTGAATACACGAGTGCGCTAGTCACGCTCGGCGCGTTGAAGCACTTGGCGTTCAATGGGCAATGGATCGTACTGTGCCTGCGCGCTTTGGCTGAGGGTGAGTACACCGTCTTGAAGATTGCAATCAAACTGCATCGTGCGATCCGCTTGGGCGGCGAGTGCGCGCGTGTGTTTTGCGTCGAGCTGATACACGCTGAGGTTGTGTTGTTTAGAAAGCAGCGTGCCAACTTGCTTCCACCACAACCCAACGGTGTGTCCGCCATAGGCGTAGACAATGACCGACTGCGCGCGACCACAAGCACGCCGCAAGCGTCTTTCGTCGGGTAAACCAACTTCAATCCATTGTTCAATCGTGCCTGTGAGGTCTTTACACCACACATCGGGCTCATCGTCGGTTGATAGCCCAGCACCAAAGCGTAACCCCTGCGTGGCGTGAAAAGCAAACGCCAAAAGCCGGACCATCATGCGTTCATCGGTTTCTGAGGGATGGCGCGCCAGCGTCAGTGCGTGGTCTGCGTAATAGCCGCGATCAATATCAGCGATACGCAGGTTGGCTTTGCAGATGGTGGCTTTGAGCGCCAAGGGGCGTACCCGTTGTGCCTATCGTGTGCGCTGTGTTTACTTCACCAGTGCGGCACTCCAAGGCGTACGCGTACCGCTGAGCTCGACCATGCCCTCGACGTTTACGCCATTCACTTCACCACGAAAATTTAAGCTGCGGCTACGCTCAACTGGAATGCGAAACGTGAGCTCGGTGCCACGTAGCTTGAGTTGTTCGAGCGGCACTTCACGCGCACCGATGCGTGCGATACCAGAAATTTTTTGAAATTCTTGGCGCAATTCAAGTCGCAGCGATTCTTTTAAGACGGTGTTGCTCACTCGTGCGTTCCATTGTCCGCCAACGCGTGCCGGCACAATGTACAAATATACGACGGTGGTTTTGACGCCACTAATTTGAACTTTTTCTTCGAGATCAAACTGGCGATACATTTCTTCTTGCCAGCCAGCCAAGGGATAGTCGTGCGACAAAATCCGCGTGCCTGGTTTGAGTTCTTTTTGTAATTTTGGCGAGAGCATGTTGACCGTATCCGGTAGCAAATACATGGTCAGCACGGTCGCGCTGCTGATATCGGTTTTGAATAAATCTTGATTGATAAATTTAACCCGCTCAGCAAGCCCTTCTTTTTTGGCTGCTTCGTTGGAGAGTTTGACGAGGTTTTCTTGAATTTCGACACCAAAGCCACGTGCGCCGTATACCTTGGCTGCGGTGAGAACGATACGTCCATCGCCTGAGCCGAGGTCGATCACCACATCATTGGGGCCAATGTTGGCGAGCTTGAGTAATTCGGCAACGGCAGTTTCTGGCGACGGCACGTACGGGCCCGCATTGACGGGCGCGGCTTCGGCCGGCGTGCCTTTGCTGGTTGCTGCGGCCGGTGTGGCGGGGGTGGTGGGCGTTGCTGGAGCCGCGGGTGTTTGTGCGAGCGCTGTCAGTGTGAATACGCTCGTGATACATGCCACGACAAATGGCAGTTGGCATACATGGAAATAGCGAAAGTTCATGATGGTCTCTTGAATAATGGGGATGCTTATGCCGGTTCGGCGTATTCGATGGTGAGCTGTGGTGTGCGTATTCCGTTGAATTCGTTGACACCCAAGCGATAGGCTGCTCGGATGCGCGGGGGCAAAGCGTCGTTGGCGTTAAAGCGCATGGCATCGATACGTCGATCTGCACACATCAGACGCAAGCGCAGATGTTTTTCACCGACAACACGTTGGCTTTCAACCCGAAATGTATCTGTCTCTTATA
>CAWUMP010000316.1:0-2540 GCA_963923385.1 uncultured bacterium
TACACAAGGAGTATCGTCGGCAGCGTCAGATGTGTATAAGAGACAGATACATCCAACAGCAACTCAAAGAAGTCGGCGTGGATGTTGAGTTTGATGTGATCGTTTGGGAAACCTTGTTCAACAACTGGCGTCTGGGTGCCAAAGACCCTGCGGCACGCGGCGCACACGCCATCAACGTGTCATTTGCTTGGCAAGATCCGTTCTTTGGTTTTGCCCGCTTCTACGATAGCCGCATGGTGGCACCACGCTCGGTCAATTGGGGCTGGGTGCAAAATCCTGAGCTCGATAAGTTAGTCGCCAATGCACGCGGATCGTTTGATGCAAAAGCACGTGACGCGGCCATTGCGAAGTTACACGAGCGCGTGGTGGATGAGTCGTACTTCTTGTTCTGGGTGCATGACACCGGACCTCGCGCCATGAGCCCGAAAGTCAAAGGCTTTGTACAAGCCAAGAATTGGTTTCAAGACTTCTCGACCATCAGCATGCAATAAACCGTTGTTCGTCATTCACGCGGCGTGACGCTTCGCGCCGCGTGTTGGCTTTTCTAGGTTTGCTATGTTTTTTTATTTCATCAAACGCCTGTTTCTAGTGATCCCGATTGCGATTTCGGTGACAGTCGTTTGTTTTTCGTTGGTCTATCTCGCCCCCGGTGATCCGCTCTCTGCGATCTTGCCCTCGGATGCGTCGCAAGAACTCATCGACCGTTTGAAACAAGAATACGGTCTCGATAAACCGATCCCAGTGCAATACGCCATCTGGCTTGGCAAAGCAGTGCAGGGCGACCTAGGCACCTCGATTGCCACGGGTCGCCCCGTGACTTCAGAACTGGGGCGCGCAATTTCAAATACGCTCATTCTTGCGTTGTTTGGTTCATTGATTGGATTTTCACTGGGCGTGATTTTTGGCACCGTCGCCGGTTATCGCCAAGGCACTTGGTTGGACAAATGCGTCACTGCAGTTGCGGTTGCCGGCGTTTCGGTACCGCATTATTGGTTGGGCATGGTGTTGGTAATTCTGTTCTCGGTGACTTGGAATGTCTTACCTGCAATGGGCGCTGGACCCGGTGGCGATTGGGTCTGGGATCTGGAGCACTTACAGCACGTGGTGTTACCTGCCATCACCATTTCAGTCATTCCAACTGCGATCGTCACGCGCACGGTTCGTGCGTTGGTGGCCGATATTCTTGGTCGTGAATTTGTCACCGCATTACGCGCCAAAGGACTCACCGATTTTGGGGTGTTTTGGCACGTGGTCAAAAACGCAGCGCCCACTTCATTGGCCGTGATGGGCGTGCAACTCGGTTATTTGATGGGCGGCTCGATTTTGGTTGAAACCGTGTTCTCTTGGCCGGGCTCGGGATTTTTATTAAACACCGCAATTTTTCAACGCGACATTCCTTTGCTTCAAGGCACCATCTTGGTACTCGCGTTGTTTTTTGTGACACTCAATTTAGTGGTCGATTTGGTGCAAACCGGGATCGATCCACGCATTCGTCGCGCATGAATCAAACCGCCCCCAGCGCCGAAGTTGTTGTTGCTGCCACCGCACGTGGTTATTGGTCCACTGTGCTGGCGCGTTTGTCGCGAGACAAACTCACGGTGACTTGCGCGCTCATCTTGCTCGGTGTGTTGCTGATGGCGATCTGCGCCCCGCTACTGGCGCCGTACGATCCATTTAAAGGTTCGATTTTAAAACGCCTGTTGCCCATCGGCAGCCCAGGTTACTTTCTAGGCACCGATGAACTCGGGCGCGACATGCTCTCGCGATTAATTTTTGGCGCGCGTTTGTCACTTGTGATGGGTATTGCACCTGTCCTCAATGCATTACTTATTGGCGCAACGCTCGGGGTGATTGCTGGATTCTTGGGCGGACGCATCAACACACTCATTATGCGCACCATCGATGTGTTTTATGCCTTTCCTTCGGTGCTACTGGCGGTGGCGATTTCTGGGGCGCTGGGTGCAGGTATTTTTAACGCCATGGTGGCGCTCACCATTGTGTTTATTCCACCGATTGCACGCGTTGCTGAATCAGTGACCACCCAAGTGCGCGGACTGGATTTTGTCGAAGCCGCGCGCGCATCTGGCGCAAATAACTTCACGCTGATTCGCGTGCATGTCTTGGGGAACGTATTGGGTCCGGTGTTTATCTATGCCACGAGCTTGATTTCCGTGTCGATGATTCTTGCTTCTGGCTTGTCGTTTTTGGGTCTCGGCACTAAACCACCAGAGCCGGAGTGGGGCTTGATGCTGAACACCTTGCGTACGGCGATCTATCTCAATCCTGGTGTGGCTGCGTTACCTGGCGCGATGATTTTTATGGTCTCGATTTGCTTTAACTTGATGTCCGATGGATTACGCGCCGCGATGGACGTCACGCAATGAGCACCTCACCACGCGCCCTGCTCGAGGTTCGCGAGCTACGTAAACATTTCGGCCTAAAGAGCGGCATTTTTTCTAAAGGTGCGGGCACCGTGCACGCGGTGGATGATGTGTCTTTTTCAGTGCAAGCAGGCGAAACGCTTGGCATTGTGGGTGAAT
>CAWUMP010000317.1:0-2515 GCA_963923385.1 uncultured bacterium
CCCAGAACGGCTGCAGAAAACGCTTTGAGACCGAGCATGGATCCCATGGTGTATTGCGCTACACCGTAATAACTTCCCACCATCACACCGGCCATCGCAGCAAGGACCGCACCGATCAAAAACGTCATCGAGACAACGCGATCGACATCCACTCCCATCAGTGCCGCGACGTGTGCATTTTGTGCGGTGGCGCGCATCGCTGTACCTAATCTCGTGCGATAAACCAACAACGATAAGCTGGCCATTAAAATCACGCTCAACAACACTATCGCGATTTGAATGTTGGTGATCTGTGCGCCACCCACCGAATAACTGACTGTGTGGATGATTTGTGGAAACGCCAATACATTACGACTCCACACCAACATCGCCAGGTGCTGCAAAATGATCGACACACCAATCGCAGTAATCAGTGGGGCCAAGCGTGGGGCGTGTCGTAACGGTCGGTAGGCGAGTTTTTCCATCGACCAAGCTGTCGCCACACAAACCAGCATTGCACAGAGTGTGCCGATCAACACCACCAACATCGGCGGAAAACCCAATGGGGCCAGCAAACCAATCACTGTCAAGGCCACCATGGCGCCAATCATGACGACTTCGCCATGCGCAAAATTAATTAACTGAATGATGCCGTAGACCATGGTGTAGCCCAAGGCCACGACGGCATACACGCTACCTAGCGTGATGCCATTGATTAGTTGTTGGAGAAAGATATCCACGCGTGCAGCAAACGGTGTGGTTGCTACACGCGCGGCTTAGTGACAGAAACATGCGCGCTGATCGTTAAGCAGATCAAGTGCATGTACGCATCATCGGCTGCGTTGCGTATGCTGCGCCAAATTACTTTTTATTGGCCTCAGGCGCTGGGGTACTCGGTGTCGCTGTCGGTTCAGGCGCGGGCGCAGCCATCTTCACAAACTCAGCAATCGGGATGGTCTGTCCCGATTTAATAACCGCCAGCGCCGTGATCTTGCCTGCTTGCATTGTAAAGATCGTCATCTCTGCGTCTTTACGATCGCCCTTTTCATCAAACGCGATGGTACCGGTCGCACCACGATGTGCAATGCTCGCCAAGATTGGTAAATATTTCGCTGGGTCTGCAGAGTCTGCTTTTTGCATGGCGGCAATCAGCAGTTGCGTTGCATCGTAGGTAAAGGGCGAATACAAAATCGGCTCAACGTTATCGAACTTAGCTTTGTACGCGGCAAGAAATTTTGCATCAGCAGCTTCCACCGGAATACCTGCTTGTGAGCAGAGCAAACCTTCCGCAGCTGTACCAGCAAGCTTGGCCATTTCAGCGGTGCAAGAGCCATCACCAAAAGCAAACACGGCTTTGATGCCAAGCTCGCGCGCTTGTTTGAGTAATGGGCCGCCGGTGGCATCCATCCCGCCGTAAAACACGGCATCGGGTTTTTTGCCTTTGATCTTGGTGAGTACGGCTTTCCAATCGGTGGTTTTATCGGTGCCCTTTTCGCGCGGCAACACTTTCACGTTTGCAGCTTTGAGGGTTTTTTCGACTTCGTTGGCCAAACCCTCGCCGTAGGCCGTGGCATCGTCAATGATGGCAACGACCTTCGGTTTACGTGTATCGACAAGGTACTGCGCAATGGCTGGGCCTTGTTGATCATCACGACCCACCACACGAAATTGCGTTTTAAATCCTTGTTCGGTGAGTTTCGGATTCGTGGCTGAACCCGAGATGACGGGAATATTGCCGTTGCTATAAATTTCCGAAGCCGGAATCGACGTACCCGAATTTAAATGACCGACCACACCGGCAACTTTGGCATCCACTAGTTTTTGTGCGACGGTGGTGCCCACTTTTGGATCGGCTTGATCGTCTTCGCTCAGCAAAATAAAACGCACATCTTGTCCGCCGATTTTTATGCCTGCGGCATTGGCTTGTGCAATCGCCAGCTGCGCTCCGTTTTCGTTATCTTTACCTAAGTGCGCAATTTGGCCGGTCATGGGTGCCACGTGACCAATACGTACCTCGAGCACCGCCGGTGCGGCCGCTTTTACTGGTTCTGGTTTTTTCTGCTCGCCACAAGCGGCTAACACTGCCAGCAAGACCATCGCGACCAAACGCATCGATAAACGTGACATACCTACCTCCAAAGAAATGAAATCGGTGTGCGTAACGCAGGAGATCTAAACAACCACGTGCACGCTGCGGATGATAGGGGAGCACCTGCATCCGAGCAACAGGAATCACCGGCATAAAAAAACCGAGACATCGTCCCGGTTTTTTTGATCTCTGCCCGTTTGCTGGCAGCGTTGATTGAAGCGCTTATTGCTTCAGCACCCAAGCCACCAGCGCTTTGAGTTCTGTGTCAGGGATTTTGTCGTTCCCCGGCATCGGGATCTGACCCCAAACGCCCATGCCGCCTTTTTTCACCTTGTCGATCAGCTTGGCCTCTGCCGATGCATCGCCTTTGTACTTGGCAGCGATGTCTTTGTACGACGGGCCGACGAGTTTTTTGTCGATTGCGTGACAGGACAAACAATGGTGTTT
>CAWUMP010000318.1:0-2506 GCA_963923385.1 uncultured bacterium
TGCGAACCGCGTTACACTGCGCACCCGTTAAATCGAAACAGTCTGGATCTCGTATGGGCATCGGCGCACTGATCATCGGCGATGAAATCCTGGTCGGCAAACGACAGGACAAGCATTTTTCTTTTCTGGTGGCGGCGTTAGCGAAACGTGGCTTGCGTTTAACCGCGTGTGAGTACCTCGCGGATGACCCACCACGTTTGCAAGCAACGCTGTCGCGCACTTTTGCCGCGAGTGATGTGGTGTTTAGTTTTGGTGGTATCGGTGCGACACCGGATGACCATACGCGTCAGTGTGCTGCTGCAGCACTCGGGGTGGCGTTGGTGCTTCATCCAGAAGCACAGCACGAAATTCAGGCACGCTTTGGTGGGGAGACCACGCCGCAACGTTTAAAGATGGGTGAATTTCCGGTGGGCGCTGCCATCATTCCCAATCCGGTGAATCGGGTACCTGGGTTTTCGATTCGTGATCACCATTTTGTGCCGGGTTTCCCGCAAATGGCTTGGCCGATGGTGGAGTGGGTGTTGGATACGCACTATCCACATTTATTTAATACGCACGCGCTGAAAGAGGCCTCGATCTTTGTGTTCGATGCGGGCGAGAGTCAGTTATCGGATTTGATGTATGCCATTGAAGCAAAGTGGCAGGGACTGAAGTTGTTTTCGTTGCCAACCATGGGTGCAAATGGCGCGCGCGGGCATATCGAGTTGGGTGTGCGCGGCGCACCTGAACAGGTGCTCGAAGCGATGCAAGAAATTCGTGCCGAGATTGCCCGTCGAGGGCATCCATTTAAAGAGACGTTGACTTAATAAAGAGACGTTGAATTAAGGCTGTCATCGCGTTGCCTGTTGGCGCGACAAAAAAAACAAACCCCGCGAAGTGCGGGGTTTGTTTTTTGTACTGAACGTCAGTGCGATTTGGCGCGCGCGGAGCGTTGCTTTGGCGCCGCCGCGGTTCGATGGCGTTTAACCGGTGAACCGCTTACGCGACCTTTTTTGCTTTGGCCAGACCTTTCACAGTCTCGGTGGCGGCAGCCACGTTGGCTTCGGCGATATCCGTTGCTTGCTTGGCGACTTTGTTGAAGCTGTCATACGCCGAATTGGCAGCGGTGATCATCGATTTGACGGCAGCAACAGCAACGTCTGAACCGGCCGGTGCGTTTTTCGCGGCTTTGTCGAGCACGGAAACAAAATTGGCATTCATGTCAGCGACGCGTGCTTCAGCCAACTTGGATAATTCGGCGTTCGTTTGGCTAGCCACTTCGTAGACGTCTTTTGAAAAAGCAACCGCTTTTTCGATCGCAGGTTGAGCAAGCGATTGCTGAATGGCAGCAAATTCCTGCACATCTTTGGCGCCAACTAAAGCGCGGGTGTTGGCCAATGAATCTTCAAAAAAAGATTTGATGGCTGAGGTTTGTAATTGCGCCATTTTTTCCATGGCGGTGAACTGTGCGGAAGCAAACGACAAGGCGGATTCGACGTTCGCTTTATTGGCAGCTGCAATTTGTTCTGGCGTGACGTACATGGTGGATCTCCTTAAGTGTTGTTCGGGGCATGTGCTGAGCGGTGCAGTGCACGAGTGACTCAACACGCAGCGTGAATCGTTAGCGGGTTGTGCGATGCACAAGTGTTAATTTATTGTGAATGGTGCGGTGCGTCAAGCACTTTTTTGTTCTATCCCCAACATTGTTTGTCTTCGTGCCAAAAAACGCCTGCTTGCGCTATAGCTAAATTTATCTAAACCATTGTATTTAAATGGATATATTTATATTTTGGCTTTCTGGTTGTGTGGCTTGTCGGGTGAAACCCTGAACCGTCAGTGTTGGAAAACCGCGACAATGCGGCCATGAATTCTTCCTTTGCGCTGCCACCACAGGCTTCCGTCCGAGCGGCGTTGATCGCCGGTTTGTTTGTGGTGTTGTGGAGCTCTGGCTTTGTGGGGGCCAAATTTGGTATGCCCTGGGTGGGGCCGTTGACCTTTCTGAGTCTGCGATATGCGCTGGTGGTGCTTCTGATTGTGCCGGTGTGTGTATTCACCCAAGCGCAATGGCCGCGCGATCGACGTGAACTTGGTCACGTTGCGCTGGCCGGCGTGTTGATGCAGGGCGGTTATCTGGGTGGGGTGTTCACCGCCGTGCATTTGGGCATGCCCGCCGGTGTCATCGCCTTGGTCATTGGATTGCAACCCATTCTGACTGCGTTGCTCAGTGAGCGCATGTTGGCCGAACGTGTCAACGCGCGGCAATGGCTAGGACTGGCGCTGGGGTTACTTGGCGTGGCAATGGTGATGATCGACAAAATGCAATTTGCCCGCGCGACCTTGGAGAGTTTAGTGGCTGTCGTGGTGGCGCTTTTGTCGATCACGCTGGGCACGGTGTATCAAAAACGCTATTGCGGTCGGGTCGACTTTCGCACGAACGCAGCGATTCAATTTAGCGCAGCACTTTTACTCACCGCACCGTTGGCGTGGTGGAGCGAGTCTTGGGTGGTGCACTGGAGTGCGCAATTTG
>CAWUMP010000319.1:0-2465 GCA_963923385.1 uncultured bacterium
TCGGCAGCGTCAGATGTGTATAAGAGACAGCCCCAGAGTCATAGCCAGCGACAGCGTAACCATCGGGCTGCAACTTAAAGGTTTTTGCGTAGGCCAAACGAAACGCTTTGTTCTTCGGCGTTTCAATACCATCACCGTAGTGCAGCGCTGTTTCAATACCCTCACCGGCGCCACCCAAGCTATCCAAAATACCGTCGGTTAAAAATCCTGCGCCCATCAACGGACAGGTTTTCATTAAGCCTGAGGCGGCATAGTCTTTGATGTATTTGGCCGCACCCGCACCCGCAAAAAATGAATACACCGCATCGGGTTTGATCGATGCAATTTCCGTCAACAAGGCCTGAAACTCAATGTTTGGAAATGAAATCCACAACTCTTTGACGATGCTCTTACCCGCCGTTTTGAGGAACGCGTCTTTAAAGCCCTTAACTGACTCTTCACCAGCGGCGTAACGCCAAGCCAAAGTCACCACCTTGTTTACATTTGGGCGTTTAGCCATCACCGCGCCCATGCCATAACCCGATTGCCAAT
Organism: uncultured bacterium; assembly: GCA_963923385.1. Lineage (GTDB taxonomy): Bacteria > Pseudomonadota > Gammaproteobacteria > Burkholderiales > SG8-39 > SZAS-79. Next base: position 532 of record CAWUMP010000319.1, read on the forward strand.
TGGAAAACGATGAACGGAAAATATTTGGCGCACACAAAGCGCCCGCACCCGGTGCAAACCCTGCGTTTGGAATGATATGCAACGTGCCCGATTCGCGCGTCACTCGCACCATCCCGGCGGCAACACCTGAATGCACGGTGCCTAGGACCATATCAACTTTATCGCGGGTCACTAATTTGTTGATGTTGTCCGTGGCCTTGGGTGGTTCAGACTCATCATCGACTTTAATAAATTCAATTTCGCGACCAGCAAAATTGCCACCGGCTTCTTGTAAGGCCAAGCGAAAGCCGTTTTCAATGGCGATACCCAATGGCGCATAGGTCCCGGTGTAGGGCAACATCATGCCCACCTTTAACTTCGCGCTCTGGGCCGTGACGATTGCAGGAAAACCCGCAAGACCTGCAGCGGCTGCGCCAACTTTTAGAAAATCTCTACGATCAACCTTAGATTTGGTGCTCATTTCAACTCCCTCTCATCTTTATTCGTGTTGGTTTGCACATCCTGTTACAGGCACGAGCAACGTTGAAGAATGCCCAAGCGCATCGAGCACGTCAATCGAAACCGCGAGCAAGTGCATCTGCCTCAGCGCTTTTGCTCGCGCCAAGCCGCACAAGCAGCAGAAATCATTGTTTCAGAGGCGCCCAAACGAGCCAAGGGTGCGCACAGCGCCTCCAGTGATTGGTCACCGAGTGCAGCCATCGCCGGCCCATGACTGCGCACCGCACTCGCTAGGTCTGCGTATTTCTCTGGCACTTGGGTGCATAAGGACTGTACCAATGCATGCGCAGCGGCTCGACCCAAGGTTTTCGTTAAGGCCGTAGAAATATTTTCTGCGTACACCAAGCCATGCAACCGATCGATATTGGTTTGCATCGCCGAAGGGTTGACTTGCAAACCCTCGAGCACTTCTGCAATCGAAGCCAATGCACTTGCGCATGCATTCAGTAATTCACGCAACGTAAAGAATTGGCTCTGCCATTGACCTAAACCACGCTCGTGTTCGCTATTGAGCTGCGTGCACAGCGTCGAGAGCAAAGCCGGTGTACGCTGTGCGGCTTCTAACGCCAGCAAACAACCCACCGGATTTCGTTTGTGTGGCATAGCAGAAGATCCGCCACGACCTGCGGCGAGCGACTCCTGCGCTTCGTTGACTTCGGGTTGCATCATGAGCGATACGTCACGCGCAATTTTTCCTGCATTGCCCGTGAGCACGGCAAGCTCTGTCCCCAGGCGCACCAGTTGGTCGCGTGCACCGTGCCATGGCAGATCCGGCACCGTGAGATGAAGCTGCTGGCCCATCGCGTGTGCAATCGTGGGCCCGAGCGAACCAAACACCGACATCGAGCCCGCTGCCCCTCCCAACTGCAATAGACACGCTGCATCCACGGCGTGTTGCAAACCCACACGACTACGCGTGAGTAAGCTCAACCAATTGGCCGCTTTTAAGCCAAACGGAATCGGTACCGCTGGTTGCAATAAAGTACGCGCAAGGATGGGTGCGTTGCGATGTGCATCAGCCAGACGCATCGACGCATCCCCTGCACGCTGCACGTGATGCATCAAGACGGCGTTGGCCTCACGTAAACACAGCACCATCGCGCTATCGAGAATGTCTTGACTGGTGGCGCCGTGATGTACCCAGTGTGCTGCTTCGCTCGATTGCGCGTGCACTGCATCCGTGAGCTGACGAACCAAGGGTATTGTGAGTACACCCGCATGTCGCGCTGCCGCCGCCAATGCGTTCGCATCGAACGAGAGCGACTGGCACACTGTTGAGATGATTTGCGCGTGGGCAACAGAAAACAAACCCGCTTGGGCAGACGCTGTGGCCAGCGCAGCTTCCACGCGCAGCATGGCACGCAGCAACGCCGTATCGCTGAGGGTCTCTGCGCATGCGGCGTCACGAAACGTGTCTTCAAGTCCAGGCATACGCC
>CAWUMP010000320.1:0-2431 GCA_963923385.1 uncultured bacterium
GAGTATCGTCGGCAGCGTCAGATGTGTATAAGAGACAGGGCCAGTGGATGCATCTTGCCAGATTTAAAGTGTGGCAAGAGCGAGACCAAGTTATCAAACATGACTTGAATTTGTCCACCCATCAAGTCGGCGTGTGCACCACCCGAGCCTTTGTACGGCACGTGCACCATGTCGATACCTGCATCGATCTTAAATTTTTCTCCAGTCACGTGATGTGAAGTTGCGACTCCCAATGATCCAAAATTCACTTTACCGGGATGGGCTTTGGCGTAAGCAATAAACTCAGGCACCGTTTTCGGTGCGAAGTTTGGATTGGCTGCAAAACCCAATGGCGAGTGGGTCAACACCGTGATGGATGCAAACGACGCGGTGTCGTATTTCAGATCACGTACCGCCGTGGCACCAATCGGAAACGCTGCGGTGGTCACCAACAAGGTGTAACCATCGGCCGGCGCACGTGCAACCAACTCGCTACCAATCGTGCCACCCGCACCAGCGCGGTTTTCAACCAAGAACGGTTGTCCCAGCGCGGCGGTGAGTCGATCAGCAATCATGCGACCAATCACATCGGATGCCGAGCCAGTGGCAAACGGCACGATCACGCGTACGGGTTTTGCAGGATAGTTCTGTGCAAGGCTCTGCGTACTCAATGTACAGCACAACAACATCAAGAGCGCGATACCGCGCAAAATCAACGTATTCATTGGCAAGACTCCAACAATAAAAATTAAGCAGCGGCGGCTTGGGCCGCCCAACGTTCGAGGGTGGTCGTGCGGCGTAAATCGCGACGCACCGACAAGTCATAGCGACGACCACGATGCAAAGTGGCGCGGTTATCCCACATCACGTAATCCCCCACCTGCCATTGATGGCGATAGACGTACTTGCGTTGCGTGGCATGTTCCAGCAGCTCTTGCACTAACAAACGTCCCTCAGGAACAGTCATGCCACTGACTTGCTCACAATGCACACTGGCAAATAACACTTTGCGCCCCGAACCCGGATGCACATGAACCAAGGCGCGATCCACCGGCGGAAAGCGCTCTAATTGCGTGGCATCGTATTTGTCATCACCAAGCAAAATACGTGAGTGAAACGCCGAGTGTCGGGCCGTACGACCTTCCACCAAAGTTTGTAGCTCGTGCGGCAAATCATCCCAAGCAGCGCGCAGATCACACCACTCGGTATCGGCACCGCTGTCTGGAACCACCACCGCAGAAAGCATCGAGTACTTGACTGGTAAATCTTGAAAGGTACTGTCGCTGTGCCAGAGCTGATTGGCTAAGACACCAATCAGCTTTTGATCGGCGCGATCGGCAATCGCGCCATCGAGCTTCACATTCCCAATATCAATGAGCTCTTCATGTTGAAAACGCGTTGGCGCGCCAGTGGCTTTGCGTAAGCCCGCATCCAGCGGTCCAAAATGTCGCGCCAAAGCAATTTGTTCGCTTTGCGTGAGTGGTTGATCACGAAAGACCAACACGCCGTAGTGATCCATGCCCGCATCAATCGCGGCAACGACACTGGGCTCCAAGGGCTGCGCTAATTGCACACCGTGGACCACCCCAACAAAATTGGGGTGCTGTGCGCAAACGGGTTGAATGGTGATCGACATTGGGGGCACCTTCACATCCATGCAACGGGCGTTAGCGCGGCAAAAAATCACCGCGTACGCAACGGGGGGTTATAGAACTGAAAATATAGCATCGCTACGCGAGCGAGGCAGCAGGTGTTGCGAATCTATCGCGCAGCCCAGCAGCACAGTGTGTTGCGCAAATGGCAAACGCGCTTAATCGATCTTAATCCCTGCTTTACGAATCACCTCACCCCAACGCGGGGTATCGCGACGAATTACCTCGGCAAATTCTTGCGGCGTGGTGCCAGTTGCAAGTAAGCCCATTTGCAACATGCGTTCGCGTCCGTCGGGAGATTGAATGATCTTATTAATTTCGGCGCTCATGCGCTCCACGATGGGGCGCGGGGTTGCCGCCGGCGCCATGATGCCGTTCCAACCGGCGATATCGAGTGGCTGACCTTGCTCAGCAAACGTGGGCACATCCGGTAACGCAGGCCAACGACGTGGCCCGGTCATGGCCAATGCAATCAGCCTACCCGAGCGCACAAACTGCCCCACCGCGCCTAAGTCTTGAATGGCCATTTGCGCATGTCCGGCCATCGTGTCTTGTGTCGCGGGGCCCGCGCCTTTGTATGGGATGTGCGTCATCTGCAGTCCCGCAGAGCCCTTCAACATCTCGCCATAAATGTGTGAGGTCGAACCATTACCAAACGACGCAAAGCTCAAGCGTCCCGGTTGTGCTTTGGCGAGCGCAATAAATTCGGGCAAAGTTTTGACGCCCAAGGAAGGGGGCACCACCATCGCCAGTACGGTTAAACCGATCTGACTCACCGGCGCAAAATCGCGTAATCCGTC
>CAWUMP010000321.1:0-2429 GCA_963923385.1 uncultured bacterium
AGTGCCGCGTGCCTCTTTGGTTGAAACACTGCTGCATTTCGCTATGTGCGCTTGGCGTTGCGTGGGCGGCACAAGCCGAGGTGTCGACGGCGCAGTTAAACGCTGCGGGCGGGCGCATGGTGTTGGCACAGCAGTTGGCCATGTTGGAGGACGCCACCGGCACCCTGGTTCTTTCTGATGTGCAAAAAGCCGATGCAGATGGTCGTTTCCGAGCGCATACGGCAGAACATTTTAATGTGGGCTACTCCAGTTCGGTGTGGTGGTTGAAATTTACAATCACGCGTTCTGCTGACGCCGCGATCGATCCGCTGTTAGAGATCGCGTTTCCCACCATCGATGCCATCGATGTGTACATTCCAACCGCGCATGGGGTCGATCATCAACGCGGAGGTGATCTCTTACCTTGGACAGCCCGCGCGATTCAACACCCGAATCATGTGTTTGCGTTAGCGCTACCGAAGGGATCCACCACGGTCTACATTCGGCTTGCTTCAAAGAGCGTGCTGTCAGCGCCCATGACGCTTTGGCAAGCGCGTGCGTTTGAAGCGAGTATCAGTACCAAGCAAATGATCGCAGGCGTGTTTTATGGATTACTGCTCACGGTATTGGCCTACAACATTGCGCTTTGGATCTCGTTGCGTGATCGCGTTTATCTTTACTACATTGGACACGCCATCGCGGGGGCGGTGTATTTGTTTAGCTTTGATGGTTATGCGTATCAATACCTCTGGCCGCAGAGTGTGTATCTGGCCAATCACGCCATGGTGGTTGCCATGGCGTTGTATGTCACTTTTAGTATGTTGTTTGCGCGTGAGTTCATGGCCTTGGATACCGCAGCGCCACGCACCAGTCGACTCATCGCTGTGTTCTCTGCGCTTGGGCTGTTGTTTGGCCTGATTGCAACGGGAAATTGGCTATTGGAACTGCAAGTCTCGATACGCGTCGTTGCGGGGTTGGCTGCGTTATCTTCGTTGGTGACCTTGGTCGCCTCGGTACGCGAAACTTGGCGCGGTTCTCGACCCGCACGGTTTTTTCTGCTCGCCTCAGCAGCTTTGCTGGTGTTTATATTATTTGGCAGTGCCCGTAGTGTGGCTTTAGCACCAGCGAATTTTTTCACCATCTACTGTTTACATGTTGGCTTAGCGCTTGAAGTGTTGTTGTTGTCGTTTGGTTTAGCCGATCGCATTCATGCCATGCGTACCGAGCACGCAGAAGCGCAAGCGGCCAAATTAAGCACGCAACAGGCCTTACTTGAGGCAACGCAACGCAGCGAGCGAGAGCTTGAGCAGCGCGTGGCTGAACGTACGACCGCGCTACACGAGGCAACCGCACGGTTACAAGTAGAAGCCGGTGCGCGCGAACAGCTACTCATTCAACTCAAACAGAGCGAAGAAAAAATGCGCTACATGGCGCAACATGATGCGCTTACGGGCTTACCCAATCGATACAGTATGCAAGAGCGTCTTGCGGTGTCGTTAGAGATGGCCCGACGTAACCAACAAAAACTCGCCGTGATGATGTTGGATTTAGATGGCTTCAAACAAATTAATGACGCACACGGTCATGCCGCGGGTGATTTGGTGTTGAGTACCGTGGCACAACGCTTGAGCGCAACTGTACGTGGCGCTGATACGGTCGCGCGTTTGGGGGGCGATGAGTTTGTGGTGCTCGCGACAGCGCTCGAGAACGCTGAAGATGCAATGGTAGTTGCGCGCAAACTCAGCGAAGCGGTGAGCGCGCCCGTGCGTGCTCCGCATGGCGATTGGCAGGTCGGATGTTCGGTTGGCTTGGCGATTTATCCGCTCGATGGTGAGACGGCGGAATTATTAATTGCGATCGCCGATCGCGAAATGTATCGCGTCAAAGCGGCGCGACACGCCGCCGATAAAACGGGTCGGGTGGGTGAAGCCTTGCGCGCTTAGTTGTTGATACGTGCCTGTGCTGCCCAGCGTAAATCAACATTACCACCCGAAATAATCACCCCAACGCGAGCGCCGCGAAAATCTCGCTTGGCCTCCAGTAGTGCCGCGGCAGCCAGTGCCCCCGTGGGTTCGACGACGATCTTGAGTCGTTCCCATAGCCAAAACATCGTGCGTAGTAGTTCGGTGTCATCCACGGTGAGCATGTCATGCACCAAGTTCATCACCAGCGGAAACGTGAGTGTGCCTAATGAAGGCGTGCGCGCACCATCGGCGATAGTGTCTGGGTTATGTACGGTTTGTAGCGTGCCGGTATGAAATGTGCGCGTAGCATCATCACCGGCAGCAGGTTCAACACCAATGACTTTACATTGCGGTGAGAGCGCATGCGCGGCCAATGCGCAACCAGACAGCAAGCCGGCGCCACCACAACACACCAACAAATAATCGAGCGCGCCCACCGCATCAAATAGTTCTTTAGCTGCGGTGCCTTGCCCAGCAATCACATGT
>CAWUMP010000322.1:0-2378 GCA_963923385.1 uncultured bacterium
ACCGATGGCCACGGTAGGATTCGTGAGAAGAACTGTAGGACGCTTGGCAGTCATGAAAAAATCTTTCTAGAAATTATTTTTGTAAATCGGGTGGCGTGGCTTCGACATAGGGTAAACGCGCACGTGCCTTGGTACTGGTGGGTCCGGCTGAACCACCGCCGCGGATGTACCGCTTGGTGGCATCCTGAAACGGTTGATACGCCCAATTGGGGCTGTCCGCTGATCCAGCAGAAACTTGCGCAAGAAAGCGACGACGTTTTTGACTTTGCAGAATTCGTGCGTGAATGTCTTCTGGATCCCATTGGTGTAATGCACGCTGTTTTAATTGTGCCTCAATGTCTTTGTAAGCCGTTTGTCCAGCGAGATCATGTAGTTCGTCAGGATCATTGGCAAGATGAAATAACATTGGCGGCAAACCGCGTGTGTAAATGTATTTCCAATCGCCTTCGCGCACCATCCGCGAGGCAGCACACACGCCTTCAGAACTGTATTCAGCAATCACCGTGCGTTGATTCGGTTGCTCGGTACCATCAATGAGTGGCCAAAGATTTTTTCCATCGATCGGATCGATGGGCGTGAATGGAGCGCCCGCCATGGCCACATGCATGAATGTGGGCAATAGATCTACCAATGACACATGCGATGTCACCCGCTGCGAGTGTTGTTGATTCGGTTGCGCGATGATTAAAGGTACGCGCGAAGACCATTCAAAAAACGTTTGCTTGTACCACATGCCTCGCTCGCCCAGCATTTCACCGTGATCTACGCCAAACACCACGAGCGTGTTTTTGGCCAAACCGGTTTCATCGAGCACCTGCAACAGACGACCGACTTTGTCATCCATATAGCTGGTCATGGCGTAGTAAGCGTGCCTTGCGCGGCGCACATGTTCATCGGTGACGGTATGTAAGTTTTGCCCGTGTGCGTAATACAACCAGCGGCTGTGTTCATCTAGCGCTTCAAGTGGGATAGGCGCAACCCGAGGGACGTCAATTTCATCTGGTGAATAGCGATCCCAGTGTTCTTGAGAGGCCACAAAAGGCGGATGTGGGTGCGTAAATGATGCCGTCAAGAAAAACGGCTGATGCTCTGGCGCACGGGCTAAGTCGTATAAACGTTGAATGCTGTGATATTCGACTTCATCATCGTAATCAATTTGTAGGCTACGCACACAAGAACCAGATTCCACCACCGGACGCATGCTCACACCAGTCGGACGATATTCCGGACCTTGTAGCCAATCGGGTGTCCACGCAAAATCTGAAGGATAGATGTCGGTGGTTAAGCGTTCATCAAAGCCATGTAGTTGATCGGGGCCGATGAAATGCATTTTTCCAGACAAGATGGTCCGATACCCGGCATCGCGTAAGTAGTGCGCCATGGTGGGTAAACTCGCAGGAAACTCGGCGGCGTTATCCCAAGCCTCGATGGCGTGTGGTAACCGACCCGTCATCATCGACGCACGTGAGGGTGCACAAATAGGAAAGTTGCAATAGGCGCTTTCAAACACGGTGCCACGCGCAGCAAGCGCATTGAGATGCGGTGTTTTAGCCACTGTATTGCCATAACAAGGCAGCGCTGGTGCGGCCAGTTGATCGGCCATGATGAACAGAATGTTTGGGCGTGAGGACATAGGGTGGGGGGGATTTGTCGATAAGAAACTGATCGTAAAAAATTTACGATCGCGTGTGAGGTAAATCGAGTCGTTGATAGGCTTCGATGGGGGCTTCGTTGTCTTGCATCAATTTTTCCATCTGCGCTAACAAGCGTTTTTCGATGACGGCATCGCGAAATGGTTGTTGTTGCTGAGGGTCTGTGTGTAAGTCATAGAGCACGGTGGTGGTGTCTTCATAGCCGCCACCTTGTCCTTGGTGGCCGGTCGGTTGTCCTTTGCTGTTACGCCGCGCAGGTACCTTCAGTAAAGGCACGCCTTGCGTAAAACCAAACGGTGGAACTAATTGTGCGCCACGTAATTCATCCACATGAAACAGTGTTTTTAGATGCATTGGCATCAACGTATATTCATACAGCATTTGACGGGTCATGTCTTCGGGGTAGCGAAAATACGTATAGCGTCCATCGGTGATATTGGTGCCTGCGCCAAACATGCCATACAACGCAGCTTCACGGATCGGTTGATCCGATTGCAATAGGGGTAGCAACGAATGACCGGCAACGGTCTCGGGAATTTTTACGCCATGCAGATCAAGTAGCGTAGGCATTAAGTCGATAGTTTGCGTGAGGGCTTGTCGCCGCTGGCCGGCTTGTGCGACGAAGGCTGGATGCGCAATCAATAACGGGATGTGCGCGATCTCGTTAAAAAACGGCATTCGATTTTTGCCCCACCAATCGTGCTCTGCAAGCAAAAACCCATGATC
>CAWUMP010000323.1:0-2376 GCA_963923385.1 uncultured bacterium
GGAGATGTGTATAAGAGACAGCCATGGAGCAAATTGAATTTCGTGTTGAAGGAATGGATTGTGGCGGTTGCGTGAAAAGCGTGACGCGCATGCTGACTGGGGTGAGCGGCGTGAGCAAAGTCGATGTCTCGCTCGAGCGGGCCTGTGCCACGGTGGATTTTGATCCTGCGCAAACCAATCTGCCGGCACTCAAGCACGCCGTGGAGCGCGCCGGTTTCAAGGCGCCCTAGCGCTAGATCAGTGTGAGCGGGTCATGCGCCTCGCCATCAGCGTGGATTGAACCGCGCTGCGAACCCGCGCTAGTCAGTCAGCGTGGCGGCGGTTAAGGTGCGGGAAGTGCTTCAATTCTTTGCTTGGAGATGTGCATGCCCCGTCAATCTTTAGTAGCCGCGCGCAGCCTGCGTGGTTGGTTACGTCACTTGGCTGCGAGCCAACGCTTGGTGTTGGCGCGCGAAGGCGTGAAGTTGAAGTTCGAGCTCGCCGCGATCGCCAAAAAATTCGATGGCAAGCAAGCGGTGCTCTTTCCAAAGCCCGAAGGTCACGCGGTCTCCGTGGTGTCGGGCTATGTGGCGGACCGTCATTGGATTGCCGAAGCGATGCATGTCGATGGAGCGGGTTTATTGGCGGCCTTTCGTGACGCTTCAGATCACCCCATGGCCTGCCATGAAGTGGCACGCGATGCAGCGCCCGCGCAGCAGGTGGTGATTGAATCGCCTGATCTACACAAGCTGTTTCCGGTGCCGACGCACAATGAGCATGACAGTGGTCCGTACATCACTGCCGGATTACTGATTGCACGCAATCCGCGCACCGGTGCGCAAAATGTATCGATTCAACGTATTCAGGTGTTAGACGGTCAGCGACTACAGACCCTAATTTTGCCGCGCCACTTGCATGCGTTTCACGCGATGGCCGAAGAAGCCGGCGAAGCATTACCGTTGGCCATAGTCATCGGCGCAGATCCACTGACCTTACTGGCCTCGCAAGCCGTCGTACCCATTGATCAAGACGAGCTCGAAATTGCCAGTGCGTTACACGGTGTCCCTCTCGAGGTCGTGAAGTGTATCGGTAGTGACATACGGGTTCCCGCGCAAGCCGAAATCGTGATTGAGGGGCGTATCTTGCCCAACGTGCGTGAGATGGAGGGGCCGTTTGGTGAATTTCCGCGCACCTATAGCCCCGCTGAACCACGCCAAGTGATTGCGGTGGATCGCGTCACGCATCGACGCGAACCGATTTTTCATACGATTGTTCCTGCGGAGCTTGAACATTTAATGCTCGGCGCGATTCCGCGTGAGGCAACGATACTCGGCTTGTTACAGCGAAGTTTTCCGGGCGTATTGGATGCGCACTTGGCCTTGGGCGGAACGTGTCGATACCATTTGTACGTCAAGTTAAAAAAGCGCCGCGAGGCTGAAGCAAAGAATGTCATTCTGGCCGCCTTTGGCGCGCACTTTGATGTGAAGCAAGTGGTGGTGGTGGATGATGATGTCGATGTGCATAACCCCACCCAAGTGGAGTGGGCTGTGGCCACACGCTTTCAAGCCGATCGTGATTTAGTGGTGGTAGCAGGTGCGCAAGGTTCACCGCTGGACCCGTCCACCACAGTCACCGGTCGCACCGATGGCATGTCAGCAAAAATGGGCTTGGATGCAACGCGCCCGTTGCAATACGAGGGACACACCTTTACGCGTGTGCGTGTGCCCGGCGAAGAATTGATCGATCCAACGCAAGTTGTTCAAGTATCACCAGAAAAACAGCTAAACAAACTATTGGCAGATTAAATGACCACGCCACTGGCTGCAGATGATTGGCAAGGGATCACTGATGCATTGAATCGGTTATTGCGTTTACGTGTCACGCCGATCGGCATGAAGTTGTTTGAAACCGTCGACGCGATGCAAGCAGTGCCGCGCATCCGACGACCGCAAGCCATTCATACGGCTGATCAAATTGTGGCGCAGGCTGCGCGTTTGGGTTGGACCGTGGGTGTAACCGCTGAAGATTTGGTCGGCGAGCAATGTCGTGCCGTATTGGGATTGACTGCGCAAGATGCCGAATGGGCATCGGGTAAACGCTATGCGGGGGTGTGGTATGCCACAGCCGAGGATGCGGCCAATCATCAACGCGCGATGCATGTCGTGCCTCACGGTAAGTACGCTGCCATGGCTGTATCACCAATTACGGCGGGTCGATTGAATCCACCGGATATCGTCATGTTGTATATGACACCTGGTCAGACGATGTTGTTTATTAATGGCTTGCAGTGGTCGGGATACAAAAATTTTGAATGGGGTGTTGTCGGTGAATCGTCTTGCGCGGATTCTTGGGGGCGTGCCTTAACAACGCGCACGCCTAGTTTGTCGATCCCGTGTT
>CAWUMP010000324.1:0-2357 GCA_963923385.1 uncultured bacterium
AGCCGCCGCTTCGCGTCCCAACAAGGCCGATAGCGTGGCCGCATCAGGCTCATAACCAGGAACCAAGACGCGTTCGATTTTTACTTTAATCAGTTTTTCAATATCAGCCAGCGCCTCTAAATCATCCGAGCTCACCAGCGAGATGGCTTCTCCAGTGGCGCCAGCACGACCCGTACGACCAATACGGTGCACATAATCTTCGGGCGCATTGGGGATATCAAAGTTGATCACTTGAGGTAAGCCTTCAATATCTAATCCACGCGAAGCCACGTCGGTTGCCACTAACACCGCAGTCTTGCCGGATTTAAAAGCATCCAGCGCAACCAATCGCTCGGCTTGCGATTTATCGCCATGAATGGCATCCGCCTCAATATGTTCTAAACGCAGATGATGCGCTAAGCGATTGGCACCCATGCGTGTGCCGCTAAACACCAACACTTGACGCAACTGACGTGTGCGAATCAGATGACACAACAAGTCGCGTTTACGCTCACGTCCCACCGGATGCACGATATGCGTTATGCGTTCGGCCACAGTGTTGCGCGAGGCGATTTGAATTTCAGCTGGATCATGCAAAATCGTTGCAGCCAGCTTGCGAATTTCATCAGGAAAGGTCGCCGAGAACAGCAAATTTTGTCGTTGACCAGGCAACAAGGCGATGATGCGCCGAATGTCAGGCATAAAGCCCATGTCCATCATGCGATCGGCTTCATCCAAAATCAGCACACTCACTTGGCTGAAATTCACGGTTTTGTTTTGTACGTGATCCAGCAAACGACCGGGTGTAGCTACCAGCACTTCAACGCCACGTTTGAGCTCAGCGATCTGTGCGTTCATATCGACGCCGCCGTACACACAAGTGGTACGAATAGGTAAATGTTTGGCGTACGCACGAAAGCTTTGCTCGACCTGTATCGCCAACTCACGCGTGGGTGCCAACACCAACACACGCACCGGATGACGTGCAGGCGATGCACTGGTGGTTGCCATCGGCGCGAGCAACTGCAAGGTAGGTAAAGCAAACGCCGCCGTTTTGCCCGTGCCGGTTTGGGCGCCCGCCATGAGATCGCGCCCCGACAGCACCAGTGGAATGGACTGTTGCTGGATGGGTGAAGGCTGGGTGTATCCCATTTCGGTGACTGCTTGAAGCAGTGCTGGGATCAAACCGAGTGTTGCGAATTCCGTTTGAATGACAATGTCCGATGAGCAAGATGCAATCGCGGATTATACTCTGCGCCCGCTTCAACACTTGCCTGTTCATGATTCTGTTGCGCCAACTTGCCGTTGCTCGCGGACCCCGCACCTTGTTTAGCGGCGCTTCGATGACTCTGGAGCGCGGCTGGAAAGTCGGCTTGATTGGCGCAAATGGCTGCGGCAAATCCAGTTTGATGGCTGTGCTCGCAGGCGAACTCTCGCCAGATGCCGGTGCGCTCGAGATTCAACCCGGTACGCGGATGGCGCGTATCGAACAAGAAGCGCCTGCCCTAGACACAGCGGTGATCGAGTATTTGCTCGATGCGGATCTTGATCTACGCGCAGCACAAGTCGCCGTACACCATGCCGAATCCAATAACGATGGGCATGCCATCGCGCTCGCACATGAACATCTTGAACAAGTGGGTGGTTACACCGCCCACGCCCGCGCCGCCGCGTTGCTCGCTGGCTTGGGATTTCCGGTCGAAGCTGGCGCACGTGCAGTACGCGAATTTTCTGGTGGCTATCGTATGCGCCTGAATTTGGCACGCGCGTTGATGTGTCCATCGAACTTACTGTTATTGGATGAACCCACCAATCACCTCGATATCGATACGGTGCTTTGGTTAGAAACGTGGCTGCGCAGCTACGAAGGTACCTTGATTGTTGTGTCACACGATCGAGATTTTCTAGATCGCGTGGCCGACCATATCGTGGCAGTTTTACCTGCGGGCGAGGTCGGTGCGGTGCGCTTGTACACCGGCAATTACTCCGCATATGAAACGCTGCGCGCAGCTGAGTTGGTCTCGCAACACGCCATGGCAGCACGCCAAGAACGTGAGATTCAACGCCTAAGTAATTTTGTGGCGCGCTTTAAAGCGAAAGCATCAAAAGCACGCCAAGCACAAAGTCGCGTCAAACAACTTGAACGCATGACGCGCGTGGCGCCAGTGTATGCCGCCAATAGTTTTCAGTTTCAATTTGAACCACCCCTACGCGACCCCGAACGGATCGTGTCGCTAGAAGAAGTTCAACTGGCTTACGATCAGCGCACTGTACTCAATCAAGTGTCTTTGACGCTCTCGCGTGGCGATCGACTCGCGGTGATTGGCGTCAATGGCGCGGGTAAAACCACCTTGGTGAAAATGCTGGCCGGCGAGCTT
>CAWUMP010000325.1:0-2343 GCA_963923385.1 uncultured bacterium
AACAACACACTCGCAAGATCAGCAAGCGCCGTATCAAACGACAAACTACGCGACTGCATTTCATCGGCAATTGTCACCAATGCTGCAGCATCATTTGCAACCACGGCATCGAGTGCGCGCAGCAAATACGTTTCATCGACTGAGCCCAACATATCGCGCACATTGTCTGCACTGACTTTACCTGCACCATGGGCAATGGCTTGATCAAGCAAAGACAAGGCATCGCGCATACTGCCCGCAGCAGCGCGCGCAATGTGGGGTAACGCCTCCGCTTCAAACGGCACTGCCTCCTCAGTCAGCAAGCGGGCTAGATGTTCGGTGATCGCACCGCGCGGCATCTGCTTTAAATTAAATTGCAAGCACCGTGATAACACGGTAACCGGAATTTTTTGCGGGTCGGTGGTCGCGAGAATAAATTTCAAATGCTCTGGTGGCTCTTCCAGCGTTTTTAACATCGCGTTAAACGCTGAATTCGAGAGCATATGTACTTCGTCAATCACATACACTTTGTATCGACCGCGTGTCGGTGCGTATTGCGCCGTGTCGAGCAGCTGACGCATTTCATCGACCTTGGTATTGGTGGCGGCATCCACCTCGAGCAAATCCACAAAGCGGCCCGCATCAATTTCTGTACATGCGCTACACGTGCCGCAAGGCGCTGCCGTGATGCCTGTCTCACAATTCAGGCATTTAGCCAAAATCCGCGCGATGGTGGTTTTCCCTACGCCCCGGGTGCCGGTTAACAAATACGCGTGATGTATACGCTGCTGCTCAAGTGCGTGACGCAAGGCCTGAACAACGTGCTCTTGCCCAACCAACGTCGAAAAATTTTTCGGACGATATTTACGTGCGAGAACGAGATAACTCATGCCATTGATTCTATCAGCGCGTGGCCGAAGCCATTCGATCTGCGCACAACAGCCACCCAGCGCGATCGAAACAAAAAAGAAGGTGGCGAGCCTTGTCCCCGGCACTTGCAGTTTGCGGCTGTGGCTGCTTCCTTCCGGACCTGACCAGGTTCACCGCGCCACAATGCGGGGGGGCCCGCCGTAGAAGGTAATTATCCCACTAGCGGCAGATCAATTGCCACTCATATTGATGGGTCTTTTGATTCACCACTTGCTCTTGTCGACAACTTTTCTTGTCATCCGCAGGTGTAGTGGGTAGATGTGGCGCTGGCTGCGCTTTCGTCGGCGCAGCTGGACAGCTCGAGATTGGGCAACGCGGTGCCTTGTCCGTCGGTAGAGTGCACACCGCTTTTGGTTCATCGTTGACGCACTTGCAAGTGCAATCAGCGTAGGCAACCGACAAGGGTGTCGTGAATGCACCCAACAAGAGGGTACTCAGCAAAATACGCCCCATTTGTTTATATCCCAACATACGTTGCTCCTTTCACGCCAACACAACTTTATCTATTGAATACGCAGTGTATGCCACAAGCCCATTCAGCGCACTTCGAAAAGTCATCCAAGGCTTGCATTCAAAGTGGCTAACCAGGTGGCAAATTCTTGCCGGTGGCAAAAGAAAACGCCCACTCACCCATCGCGCAAAAAACAAGTCCTTGTTTTTATACAAGCAATCGATCGGTATCGAGATGGGCATGGGTCGTGCTTCTAAAACGCAATTCAATCCAACGGCAAGCCATCGACGTCATGCAGCAACTCATCCCAACCACCTTTGCGCGACTTGCGCGCAATAGCGCTGCCGTTTTGCTGCTCTGCCTATCGTCACCCCTTTGGGCGGCTAAACAAGACCTTCGATTGGTCCAAATAGATGTCAGCGCGACCCAATCACGATTGGTATTCGAATCCGCGAAGCCCATCCGCTACGAAATTCTCGAACTCGACAATCCCGATCGACTGGTCGTGGACTTCAAACTCCCGGCGATTACCCCAAGCATTCGTGCCATGCACGAGCAATTGCACGCTGACGATCCATTTATCCGAGCCATTCGCTATGCCATCTACCTGCCCGGAACAGTACGCGTTGTCTTTGATTTAAAAACACCCGCGCACGCACAAGCTGTGCTCGCCCAACTCAAATCAGGCGAGCAGTTACTCATCAAAATCACACCTAAAACAAGCCTTGCAGCAACAGAATCTGCCCCTGCACTCACCCCGAGCTTTACTGCACCTGCGCCGCAAGCAGAACAACTCGTTTCGGTGAAAGCAGGCGATCGCGTCGCGACGACGATTTCGCCGCGTACCGCGATACAAACATCAACCAGCGAAGCGCCCGAATTAAAACTGGATCAAATGCGATTACGAAAGTTATCGCTACCAGCGTTGCTACAAGAACTGAAAGGCAGTAACGCAGTAATCAATGCAAAACGTCTTGATATCA
>CAWUMP010000326.1:0-2341 GCA_963923385.1 uncultured bacterium
CTCGGAGATGTGTATAAGAGACAGCTTCGGGATTAATCGCAACACCATCGAAGCGATCGTTGCTGAAATTGCGATGATCACCAAACTTGGCGTTGAAATTGGTGTTGTGATTGGTGGCGGCAACATCTTTCGCGGGGTTGCACCCGGTGCAGCTGGTATGGATCGCGCAACGGCGGATTACATGGGCATGTTGGCGACGGTCATGAATGCCTTGGCCCTACAAGATGCGATGCGCCACGCTGGTATTTCGAGCCGCGTGCAATCTGCATTAAATATTGAACAAGTGGTTGAGCCATATATTCGAGGCAAAGCGATTCGTTATCTCGAAGAAGGCAAGATCGTGATTTTTGCCGCAGGCACTGGTAACCCATTTTTTACGACTGATACCGCAGCCGCCTTGCGCGGGAGTGAAATTGGGGCCGAGATAGTTTTAAAGGCCACCAAAGTCGATGGCGTGTACACCGCCGATCCGAAGCTCGATCCGAGTGCAACTCGGTATGAGCGAATTTCGTTTGATGCGGCGATTCAGCAGCATTTAAAAGTCATGGATGCGACGGCGTTAACACTATGTCGCGACCAAAAACTACCCATCAATGTATTTAGTATTTTTAAAACCGGTGCGCTGAAGCGCGTGGTGATGGGTGAGGCAGAAGGCACATTGGTGCATGTGTAGGCGCGGCACACCAAGGAGAATGTGATGATTGCTGAACTAAAAAAATCTACCGAACAAAAAATGGGGCGCTCACTCGAGAGCCTTAAAAATAATCTCGGAAAAATTCGTACAGGTCGTGCGCATACTGGCATGCTCGATCAAGTGAGCGTCGATTACTACGGCACACAAACTCCGCTGTCTGGCGTGGCAAGCATTACGCTCTTGGATGCTCGCACCATTGGTGTGACGCCGTGGGAAAAAAAACTCATTGCAGCCATTGAAAAAGCGATTCGCGATTCTGGTTTAGGTCTAAACCCAGCCACCATGGGCGAAACCATTCGTGTGCCTATGCCCCCCTTAACAGAAGAGCGACGCAAAGAGCTGATTAAGGTAGTGAAGTCTGAGGGTGAAGATGCTCGGGTCGCGATTCGTAATCTGCGACGTGATGCCAACAACACCCTCAAAGAGGCGCTCAAGAAAAAAACCATCACTGAAGACGACGAGCGCCGCACTCAAGAAGAGATTCAAAAGCTGACCGACCGGCATATCGCTGATGTCGATAAAGCCTTGCAGCAAAAAGAAGTTGAACTGATGGCGGTTTAAGCCGGAACGCCATCTGATGCATCCCAGCACAACGCAAGATATCCCTGAAACCCAATCGGTTCCGCAACACATTGCCATCATCATGGATGGCAACGGTCGATGGGCACAAAAGCGTCACTTGCCACGATTTGCTGGGCATCGCAAAGGGGTCGAGGCCTTACGCGGTATTACTGCTGCTTGTGTCAAACAAGGCGTGCGGTATCTCACGTTGTTTGCGTTTAGTTCCGAGAATTGGCGTCGTCCTGCTGACGAAGTAGGTTTGCTGATGGATTTGTTTACCAGCGCGCTGACCCAAGAAGTCGACAAACTGCATGCCAACGATATTCGCGTCAAAGTGGTAGGAGATACGGCACGCTTTGGCACAAAGTTAGAAGCGCTCATCGATCAAGCGCAAGCCAAGACGCAAAATAACCAAGGTCTGACTCTCACTATCGCGGCCAATTATGGCGGTCGCTGGGACATGTTACGTGCTGTCAATTCTGCGATTCAACATCAATCAGCAGAAACAAAAAATGAATTAACGGAAGCGGATCTGCAACCTTATCTAGCGATGCACTTTGCACCCGAACCTGATTTGTTTATCCGCACTGGCGGGGAGCAGCGGATCAGTAATTTTTTGCTCTGGCAATTGGCCTACACAGAACTGTATTTCACCGAAACGTTATGGCCAGACTTTGATGCCGCAGCGTTAGAGCAGGCGATTGGTTGGTATAGCGCGCGTGAACGTCGCTTTGGCCGCACAAGCGAGCAACTCAACACCGCAAAGCCACATGCTTAAGCAACGCGTGTTCACAGCGGTGATCTTACTTGCCTCAGCCTTAGGTATGTTGCTTTGGTTGCCCACACTATGGTTGTCGATCCCAGTCGGTGTAGTGGTGTTGCTGGCGGCGCGTGAGTGGGGCCAAATGATGGGATGCCAAGGCGCAAGACGCTGGCGTTTTGTATTGCTCATTGTTGCGCTGAGTACGCTTGTATGGGCAGATCATTTGCGTTGGATCGATGTCACGCCGAGCGGGCATCGTTTGCAAGGGGTATTTCTTGTTTCTGCATTGTTTTGGCTGACGCTTACGCCGATCCATTTGTTGT
>CAWUMP010000327.1:0-2333 GCA_963923385.1 uncultured bacterium
TGAGCGGCGTGCCATTCGCTTGCGTCCACTCGATGCGTTGTAACAACACCCCAGCCCCTAGGAGCACGCACAAGGTCAGGACCCAATGCACGACGCTTCGGTGCGTGGTTGTTTGTACATCGGCGTGTGCCCAATGCCGAATCAACTCGACTAATATACCCACGACCCACAACACCACCAATGACACACCAAACACACCGACAATCGGTGCAAAGCCCGCAAACGGCGCTTGTGTACCGGCATAACCAAGCGTTAACCAAGGAAAGCCGGTAAACACCACACTACGCAGCCATTCAAATAAACACCACAACACCGGTACCGCAAACAAGGTGCGACGCGGGCCTGGGGGACTGAGCCACACACACAGTGCCCCCACCAATGCGGGATACAGTGCAAGGTAAACACAAAACAACAGTGTGGCGAATGCAGCTAAGGCCATCGGCATGCCACCAAACACATGCAAGCTCACCGCAATCCACGACACACCGCTTAAAAATAAGCCGAGCCCAAATGCAAAGCCCAGTTGCGCAGCGCGCCACGCGTGGTGAAGGTCGCGCCACAACCAAACCAGAACGCCCATCGCGAATAAGCCCAATGGCCAACCGCCGATCGGGTCAAAAGCAGTGGTGAGTGTTACGCCACACAGTAGCGCCAAAACGGGCCTAGACCAAGGATGTTGTTGCATCCAACGGGACGCGGCAGCGCGCATCAAATTTTTGGTTTTTCTACGATCAAGGTATAGACGCGTCGACTGTCTGCACGCAGGACCTGAAAGCGTAGGCCCTCGATGTTGAGTGATTCACCGCGACGTGGCAGGCGACCTAAATGATCAATCACTAACCCCCCCACAGTATCGTGGTCGGTATCGGTAAATGCCGTGCCAAAGGCGGCGTTGAAATCATCGATCTGCGTGAGCGCCTTGACGCGATAGCGGCCACTCGATTCAAGAATGATGTTGTCGCTGGCTTCATCGAAATCGTATTCGTCTTCAATGTCACCAACAATTTGCTCTAGCACATCTTCAATGGTGACTAAGCCGGCCACACCACCATATTCATCGACCACAATCGCCATGTGATTGCGGCTTGCACGAAATTCACGCAATAACACATT
Organism: uncultured bacterium; assembly: GCA_963923385.1. Lineage (GTDB taxonomy): Bacteria > Pseudomonadota > Gammaproteobacteria > Burkholderiales > SG8-39 > SZAS-79. The sequence goes on from CAWUMP010000327.1 coordinate 1,114, forward strand.
CAGGCGTTTTGATTCGGGCACAAACACGGCTGGACGAAGCATTTCGCGTACGTTAAAAGCTTCTTCCCCGGCGTAATGACGCAGCAAATCTTTAGCCAACAACACGCCGATCACATCGTCGCGATTTTGATCGATCACCGGAAAGCGCGAATGTGCGGTGCTCATCACGATCGGGATAAAGGTTTCGATGGGTTCATTGATGTCGATGACATCCATTTGCGCGCGTGGGATCATGATTTCACGCACTTGCATTTCAGAGACCGTCATCGCACCTTCAATAATCGATAGCGCTTCGGCATCAATTAAGTTGCGTTGATAGGCGCCACGTAGCAGCACGCGGAGCTGTTCGCGATCTAACGGTTGACGCAGCAGCAAAGCGGCAATGCGTTCGAGGAGCGCGGGACGCCGAGGAGTATTCATGATGAGCGTATTGTACCGTTCGGTGCTTTACGTGCGTATGACATACGGATTGGCGTAGCCCAGTTCACGCAGGAGACGAATTTCGGCGCGTTCCATGCGCGCTGCAGCGTCTGGCCGATGATGCGTGAAGCCGCGTAAATGTAGCACCGCGTGGACCACCAAATGCGCGTAGTGGGCGTCGAGCGTTTTACCTTGCACGCGTGCTTCGCGGGCAATGATTTGGGGGCACAAAATGATATCGCCCTCGGTGCCGGTTTGGTACACAAAGGTCAGTACGTTGGGGGAGTAATCACGTTGCCGAAATTGTTGATTGAGTCGACGCGCTTCGGTGGGGCCAACCAGGCGGACTGTGATGTGCGCTGCTTGACGCAGCGCGTGTTGCGCCCAGCGACGCATTTGCGCAGCACTGGGTAAGCTGCGTGCGCGGCTCAGCACTTGCACTTCGATGCGTGTGCTGGTGTTACGTCGTTTGTTTTGCAGCGTGGGCTTCGTAGGCATGAATGATGCGCGCCACCAAGGGATGGCGCACGACGTCCTCGGCTTGAAATTCGTTAAACGCGATGCCGCGTACTTGGTGCAAAATCGCGCGTGCTTCAATCAGCCCGCTTTTTTGTCCACGCGCCAGATCAATTTGCGTGACATCGCCTGTGATCACCGCTTTTGCACCAAAGCCAATACGCGTTAAAAACATCTTCATTTGTTCGGGTGTGGTGTTTTGCGCTTCATCCAAAATCACAAACGCATGATTCAGGGTGCGCCCACGCATATAGGCCAGGGGCTGTCTCTTATACACATCTGAC
>CAWUMP010000328.1:0-2310 GCA_963923385.1 uncultured bacterium
GTCTGCGCACGTCGAAGTATTAGCTGCAAATGTGTTGCAACGCACCTTGGTGGGTAAAGCGCGTCGCGTGTTTGATCGTCGCCAAGCTTAGTGCTGTTGTGTTGATTGGTGCTGTTTAGCCCACGGAGAACTTATGTATACGCAAGCGATGGATACCGCGCCAAAAGACGCAACCCCTGCTGTGCGCTCTGCAGATGAGGCCGCGTTACAAACGCGCTTTGATGCGCGCATTGATGCAGGTGAATTTATCGAAGCCAAAGATTGGATGCCAGCGCATTACCGAAAAACACTCATTCGGCAAATCAGTCAGCACGCGCACTCAGAAATTGTAGGCATGCTGCCAGAGGGCAACTGGATTACGCGCGCACCAACCTTAAAACGTAAAGCGATTTTATTGGCCAAAGTGCAAGACGAAGGTGGCCACGGTTTGTATTTGTACGCCGCTGCAGAAACGCTCGGCGTCAGCCGTGATGAATTACTTGAGGCCTTGCACAGTGGGCAGGCCAAATACAGTTCGATCTTTAATTACCCCACACTCACTTGGGCCGATGTCGGTACGATTGGTTGGTTGGTCGACGGTGCCGCCATCATGAATCAAGTGCCGATTTGTCGATGTTCTTATGCGCCGTATGCGCGCGCCATGATTCGCATTTGTCGTGAAGAAAGTTTTCATCAACGCCAAGGCTTTGATGCGTTACTCACCATGATGCAACAAGGCACCGATGCGCAGCGCGCCATGGTGCAGGATGCGGTCAATCGTTGGTGGTGGCCGTGCTTAATGATGTTTGGGCCGCCTGATGATCAATCCCCCAATTCAGCGCAAGGCATGCGTTGGGGGATTAAGCGCATTTCAAATGATGAGCTACGTCAAAAATTTGTGGATGCCACCGTGGAGCAAGCACGCGTGCTTGGCGTGACATTGCCCGATCCGGCATTGCAATGGAACGCCGCACGTGGGCATTGGGATTTTGGTGCGATTGATTGGTCGGAGTTTTGGCAAGTGGTGGGGGGTGAAGGTCCGTGTAATCGAGAACGCTTAAGTGCGCGCGTCAATGCTTGGCAAGCCGGTGCTTGGGTGCGTGAAGCTGCGATGGCGCATGCCCAAAAACACACCACACAACGGGAGGCCGCATGAATCAACCAGCGCAAGAATGGCCGCTATGGGAAGTGTTTGTGCGTGCACGCGCGGGGTTAGATCACAAACATTGCGGCAGCCTACACGCCAGCGACGCAAAAATGGCGATTCAAATGGCGCGCGATGTGTACACACGCCGCCAAGAAGGATGCAGCGTTTGGGTCGTGCGCGCCGATCACATCACGGCCAGTGATCCGCAAAACAAAGAAACGTATTTCGATCCAGCAGAAGACAAGGTGTATCGGCACCCGAGTTTTTATCGCTTGCCTGATGCTGTCGATCATATGTAACGCGTATGCAAGCCTCAATTTCACTTCACGATTCGCCAGAACTACGTTACGTGCTGCGCTTAGCAGACACGTGTTTAATTCTTGCGCAGCGCTTGGGGCAGTGGTGTGGTCACGCCCCCGTGCTCGAAGAAGATATTGCCCTCACTAACATGGCGCTGGATTTGATCGGTCAAGCTCGCGCCTTGTACACCCACGCCGGTGATCTGCATGCAACGCTAAACGGCGTTCGCTATGACGAAGATCAATTGGCTTTTTTGCGTGATGAACGCGATTACTTGAATCCCACCTTGGTCGAGCTACCCAACGCGTTGGATGGATCTGCAGCGCCAGGTGATTTCGCGCAAACCGTATTGCGTAACTGCATGATCGCTTCTCTATTGGTGTTGGTGTGGACAGCGTTGTTACGCTCCAATGACAAAGCCCTTGCAGCGATTGCTGAAAAAGCCATCAAAGAGGCGCGCTATCACCAACAGCATTACGCCGATTGGGTGGTTCGGTTAGGCGATGGCACGGAGGTCTCTGCCAAGCGCATGCAACATGCATTGGGTTTACTGTGGCCGTACGTGAGCGAGTTATTTATTGAGGATGCAATCGATCGCGCCGCCGCGACGCAAGGCTTGGGGCCAGCGTGGTCCACATTGCGCGCGTCTTGGATGTCGCAGATGCAAGCGGTGTTAGAGGCTGCACAGTTGCAAGCGCCAGAACTGAATGCGTTTTGCAGCACTGGGCGACGTGGGGTGCATTCAGAACACATGGGTTTTTTGCTGGCAGAGATGCAGCATCTACAGCGTACTTATCCGGGTGCGGTGTGGTGAGTGTGCGTGAACCGTTGATGACAGAGGCGCTCACGCGCGCATGGGCTGCATTGCATACGGTACTTGACCC
>CAWUMP010000329.1:0-2271 GCA_963923385.1 uncultured bacterium
ATCGGGCTGTTTTTTAAGGGAATGTTGAGTCTAACCATGGCGACCAGCGGGGGACTGCTCCAACGCAAACATTGGCGCTTGCAAGCATGCGCTGCCTTGCTGGCGGCGCTATTGGTCACGCCGGTGGTGGTGGTGGTGTTGAACCTATTCGTGCCGCGTTGGCAGACTTGGGCGCATCTCATCGAGACGGTGTTACCTGGCTATGTGATCAATACGGGCCTGTTGGCGTTGTTCGTTGGCGTTGGGGTCACCGTCGTGGGCGTGGCCAGTGCATGGGTCTGTGCCATGTGTACGTTTCCTGGGCAGCGCCTGATGCAGTGGGCCTTAATCTTGCCGATCGCCTTTCCAGCGTACGTGTTGGCCTGTGTTTACACCGATGCCTTGCAGTTTGCGGGACCAGTGCAAACCGCCTTGCGTGCGACGCTCGGTTGGCCGATGGCGGGTGATTTTTTTCCGCAGATTCGCTCCTTGGGTGGTGCAGCGTTGGTGTTGACGATGGTGTTGTATCCGTATGTTTATTTGTTAGCGCGCACTGCCTTTCTTGAGCAATCCGGCGCGAGCCTGGAATCAGCGCGTGTGCTCGGGTTGAGTGCTTGGGGGGCGTTTGGGCGTATTGCTTTACCGCTTGCGCGTCCAGCGATCGTGGCTGGCGTAGCGCTCGCCTTAATGGAAACGCTCGCTGATTACGGCACCGTAGATTATTTTGGTGTGGATACGTTTTCAACTGGCGTATTTCGGGCGTGGTTTTCATTCGGTGATCCAGTTGCAGCCTCGCAACTTGGTGCCTTATTACTGTTTGGCATCGGCGCGATCTTGGTCTTGGAGCAACGCTTACGAGGGGCTGCGCGCTATCACCCGACAACCACGCGGATGCATTATCCGTATCGCTTACATGGCCTGCGTGCGCTTGGTGCCTTGATCGTATGCGTGATGCCATTATTCTTGGGCTTCGTGGCACCGGTCTTGCTGCTATTGCGTTTGGTGATGCAAGGTGTTGAATTAGAAATGGCACCTCGTTTTTTGTCGTATGCAAAAAATAGCGTGACCTTGGCCTCGTTGGCCGCCGTGTTGTGTGTGTGTTGTGCGTTACTGATTGCGTATGCAGCACGCTTACAGCTTGGTCTGAGTGCACGGCTGGCACAGCGCGTCGCTGGCTTGGGTTATGCGTTACCTGGTGTGGTCATTGCGTTGGGTGTACTGGTGCCCTTGGCGTGGCTCGATCGTGGCTTAAGTGCCTTATTTGCATTTTTGTTTGGCACTGGCCCGCAATTGTGGCTCAGTGGCACGCTCATCGCCTTGATGTTTGCGTATGTGGTGCGCTTTGTATCGATTGCTTTGCAAACGCTGACGGCGGGTTTATCGCGCATACGCGCCAGCATGGATGATGCTTCGCGAAGCTTGGGTTTGTCTGCCTCAAAGACGCTTTGGTTTGTGCATGCGCCGTTATTAGCGCGCAGTTTGCTCACGGCCGCATTGTTGGTGTTTGTGGATGTGATGAAAGAGCTACCGGCGACGCTAGCGTTGCGACCGTTTAATGTGGATACGCTCGCTGTGCAGACGTATCACTTCGCAAAAGATGAGCGCTTATCAGAAGCAGCCGTGATGGCATTTGCCTTAGTGCTGGTCGGCTTATTACCCGTGATGTTTCTGGCTCGGCAAATTAGGCGTGCGCCACATTCCAAGGAATGATTAGCGCCAACCTGCGCGATCGTAAATTTTTTGCGCGCTTGCTTGATGTTGTCCCAAGCGACGCACGTTGAGTGTGTCTGGCTTAAAGCGTCCAAGTGCGCTGAGTTCACGGTTGTCTACCTTGGTGGTGGTCACGACAGTGAATTCATTGTTGCCATCGGCAAAGTAACGCTGCGCTTCATCGCTGGCCAGATACTCTAAAAATTTAATCGCCGCAGCCCGGTGTGGAGCATTGCGTACGACACCCGCGCCAGAAATATTGATGTGTGTGCCCGTGCTGTCTTGATTCGGCCAAATGACACCAAGTTTTTCAATGATGGCGCGCTCATCAGGACGGGTGGATTTCATGAGTCGCACAACGTAGTACGTATTCGCCAAGGTGAGGGCGCATTCGCCTGCGGCGACCGATTTGAGTTGGTCGGTGTCACCACCTTTGGGTGCGCGTGCAAAATTTGCGACAACACCTTGCGCCCATTGCTGCGCTTGGGCTTCGCCATGGTGCTCGATGAGCGCACTCATCAACGATAAGTTGTACATGTTGGTAGAGGAGCGCATGCAAATGCGCGATTTCCATTTTGGATC
>CAWUMP010000330.1:0-2232 GCA_963923385.1 uncultured bacterium
TTGCAGCACCGCGTGTAAGACCGCGGGACCTCCGTGCCCTTGTAACTCAAGTACATCTTCACCAGTGTAAGAATGCGGTGCAGAAAAAAATACGCACAAGCCATCATCAATGGCCGCACCATCGGCTGCATAAAACACGCGGTGTGTGGCAACGCGCGGCTCTGGTGCGCTACGCACGAGCGCGTTGGCAATGATTTGAACGGCTGGTCCAGAGACACGCACCACGCCAATGCCACCACGACCAGGGGCCGTGGCAATCGCAGCGATGGTGTCACCGGACATCATCGAATCAAACTAGCGTTTGGGTGTCGCTTTGGCCTGCTCAAACATGCGCTGAATTTGCCACTGCTGACTGATCGACAAAACGTTGTTCACTAGCCAATACAACACCAATCCAGCAGGAAAAAAGAAAAAGAAAATACTAAATACAAACGGCATCACCGCCATCACTTTGGCCTGTACTGGATCGGGTGGTGCAGGATTCATTTTGGTTTGTAACACCATCGACGCGGTCATCAACAAAGGCAAAACAAAGAATGGATCACGCACCGATAAATCGGTAATCCACAACATAAATGGCGCGTGCCGCAGTTCGATGGCGGCAAGTAGCACCCAGTACAAAGCAATAAACACCGGAATTTGTACCAGCACCGGAAAACAACCACCCAGTGGATTGATTTTTTCTGTCTTGTATAACTCCATCATCGCTTGATTCATACGCATGCGATCGTTGGCATACATCTCACGCAGCTTAGTTAAGCGCGGTGTCACCAGTTTCATTTTGGCCATCGACTTATAACTGGCCGCTGACAACGGGAAGAACACCAACTTGATGGTGACCGTTAACAAGATGATCGCCACACCCCAGTTACCGACCAGCAAGTGATATTTTTCGAGCAACCAAAATAACGGCCAGGCAATGATGGCCAACCAACCGTAGTCCACAACCAAATCAAAACCTGGTGCTGCTTCACGCAACCGGTTCTGTTCTTGCGGCCCTGCAAACAACGGCGCGCTGATTTGTGCTGTCGCACCCGGCGCGATGGCAGCGATCGGCATCACAATGCGCGCAACGTAAACACCATCAGGGCGTTTTTCCACCACAAACTCACGCGTTTGATCGGCAGCTGGAATCCATGCCGACACAAAGTAATGCTGCACAAAGGACACCCAACCGTCTTTGCTTTGCTTGACGTAATCACCCTTACCTTTATCTAAATCAGGAAAGGTGACTTTTTGAAATTTCTTCTCTTCCGTGTAAGCAGCAAAACCCAAATAGCTTTGTGCACCAAACGAACGGGCAACACCTTCGATCGCGCCCTTGATGCCATCTAAAAAGCCTTGCGCGGCACTAGGTGCGGCTTGATTAGGTGTGGCCTCTTTACCATCGTGCGTTAATTGAAAGTAGGCGTTTGGTTCAATCGGTGCGCTACCGTTGTTACGCAACTCAAAACGCACGTCGACCAAATAACTATCGCGTTTCAAGGTAAAGATTTTTTCGACGCTCAGACCGTCACGACCCTCAGCGCGCATGCGCACTTCAAATTGATCTTTACCCTCGGCAAGACGACGCTCTCCAGGTAACAGCTTCCACAACGTACGGTGATTGGGTCCGCCTTCACCAGTTAAGCCGCTTTGCGCAGCATACTGATGCTCTGGTCCGAGTAAGGTGAGATGTTTTTCGCTATCCGCGGTCTCGCGATGTTTGCGTAGCGCAATCTTGTTGATGCTGGCACCCAAGGTGTCGAGCTCCAGATCGAGGAGATCGGTTTGCACCTGAACCACTTCGCCTTTGATGGCTGGTTCTGTCGTGGCAACGGCAGAGGCGGTACTTATGCCAGGTACAGCAGTGCGCACGCTGGGTGGTGGAACAGCGTCGGCAGACTTGGCCGCAGTACTTGCGGGCGTAGATACGCTCGCTACGGGTTTGGGGCGGTATTCTTTTTCCCATTCCGTCCACAACATAAACAAAGAAAAGCTGAAAACAAAAAACAGGATCAGTCGTTGAGTATCCATAACCTGAATCTAGCGAGTCGAATAAATTTCTGGAACAGGATCGTAACCACCCTCATGCCACGGATGACAACGACACAGTCGTTTGCTGGTGAGTAATGCGCCTTGCAAGGTGCCATGTAAACGTAACGCATCTAATGCATAGGCCGAGCAGCTTGGATAAAAACGGCAATGCGAGCCCAACATCGGGCTAATGCAATAGCGATACAACGTAATGAT
>CAWUMP010000331.1:0-2230 GCA_963923385.1 uncultured bacterium
GATCCTCTCTGGTCTCGTGGGCTCGGAGATGTGTATAAGAGACAGGGATTGCACTGTTGCGCGCCGAGCGCACGCAACTCATCTGCTAACACGGCTTCTAGGCCGCGCGGGCTCGTAGCAAAGAATTGCTTAGAAAGGTTTGACGACAACGAGGATCACCACGGCAAACAAAATCAATACGGGAAACTCATTAAACCATCGATACCACACATGACTATGCGCGTTGCGATCATGCTTAAAGTCACGCAGCAACACACCACACCAGACGTGATACGCGAACAATATTGCAACGCAGCCTAACTTTAGGTTTAACCATTGACCAGAAAATCCGTAGCCGAGCCACAGCCAACATCCCGAGATGAGCGTGAGCAACGCACCCGGGGTCATGATGCCCCAGAATAGTTTTCGCTCCATGATCTTGAAGCGCTCGCAAGACACGCGATCGTCACTTTGCGCGTGATATACAAATAAACGTGGCAAATAAAATAAGCCCGCAAACCACGTCACCATAAAGACGATGTGTAACGCTTTTAACCACAACATCTTCAACTCCTCTTGTTTTTACGGTGCGCTAACGTGCGGCGCGTATTGCATGCATGGTACGTCGGGTTACTTAACGCATGATGCGACGACGCGCGAGGTGCAGTGATAAACAAAATCCGATCACGATATACAGAACGAGTACACATCCATGCAGCACGATCTGTGTGGGAATTTGGCCACCCAGTAAGGGCCGTATTAAGGCAACGCCATGGTAAAGCGGCAAGGTATAGGCTAGCAGTTGCAAGGCCTCGGGTAAGCGTTCAACCGGAAAAAACACCCCCGACAAAAACCCCATTGGGGTCATCACAAGCGTGAAGTAATACATAAAAAAATCATAGCCCGTGGCTAAGGCGGTCCACACTAAACCGATGGCTGCAAAGGTTAACCCCAACAACACGATGACTGGTAACGCACCCACTGCCATCGGCGAAGCGACTAAACCCAACGCGGCGGCCACACCTAACATGGCCGTACCAGACAACATCGCTTTGCTGCCGGCCCAAATCAATTCACCGAGAATCACATCGTCGATGGTGAGCGGCGCGTTTAAGATCGCTTCCCAAGTTTTTTGATGTTGTAACCGCGAAAACGCGGAGTACATGGCTTCAAATGACGCCGAATACATGGTGCTCGATGCGACCATGCCCGCCGCAAGAAACGCCACATAGGGTCCACCGGCGACCGCCGGCAACATCGCACCCAATCCATAGCCTAAGCCCAACAGTCCAATCATTGGATCAGCAAGGTTTCCCAACACCGATGGAATGGCCAGTTTGCGCCACACCCCTAAGTTGCGTAGCCAAACGTAAATCCAACGGCGAGAAATGGTAGGTCGTATCATTGGCATACGCGTGGTATCAGTCGCGTAGATCACGGCCCGTGAGCTTTAGAAATAAGTCTTCTAAATTTGCTGGGCGATGTAAATAAACTAAGTGTGGTTGGGCACGTAAGCTGTCGAGTAACGGTTGCTCGTTGATAACGTAACAAAAAGCAGTTTCTCCGGCAAACTCAACACGGGCAGCCATGGCTTTGGCGGTGTCTAGCCACGCTTCAACACCCGGACCATGCACTTCAATGACCTGCGCTTCAATGTGCTCAGCAATGAGTTCGCGTGGTGCGCCCTGCGCGATGATGCGACCATGATCCATGATGGCTAGCCGCGTACATAAACGTTCGGCTTCTTCCATAAAGTGCGTGGTCAGAATCAGCGTTTTACCTTCGCTTTTGAGGCGCTTTAAACGCTCCCAAATTAAATGCCGCGCTTGCGGATCGAGTCCTGTGGTGGGTTCGTCCATGAACACCACCTCTGGATCATGCACGAGGGCACGCACCAAAGTGAGACGACGTTTCATGCCACCCGAAAGCTCATTCAAGCGCGCATGTTCACGACCCGTGAGTCCTGCAAACGCCATCAGCGCCGGAATACGCGCGGCAATCTCGCCTTGGGTTAAGCCAAAGTAACGTCCATAGACCAAGAGGTTTTCTTCGACCGTGAAATCTGGATCGAGGTTATCAAACTGTGGCACTACACCAATGCGCTGTCGCGCTTCACGTGCACGTTTTGGCACGGGCTCATCTAACAAGGTGATCGTGCCTGCATCGGGTGCGGTTTGTCCGAGCACTAAGCGCAGAGTTGTGGTTTTGCCAGCACCGTTTGGTCCGAGCAAGCCAAAGCACTCGCCCTGGG
>CAWUMP010000332.1:0-2211 GCA_963923385.1 uncultured bacterium
GGCATCGATACGTCGATCTGCACATGTCAGACGCAAGCGCAGATGTTTTTCACCGACAATACGCTGGCTTTCAACACGAAATGTATCGCAGAACACCGGGGGCGGAAAGCTTTGCCCCCAAATTTCAGCCTCGAGCATTTGCGCAACCTCTAACGTCCAGTAAGCCGTTTCAAGCGCACCATCGGTATCGAGCTGACGCGCGCGTGCTTCTTCGGGTAACAACGCATCGGCTGCGAGCGCAAAGGCTTGTGCAAACGCATCGAAATCGCTTTCTTGAATGGTGAGTCCCGCAGCTTGTGCGTGCCCGCCAAACCGACGTACCAGCGCTGGTGCGTGTTTGACGACGCGGTCTAAGCAATCACGTAAATGCAGTCCGGGAATCGATCGTCCAGAACCACGCAGCATGCCCGCTTCATTACCTTCGGTGACGCGCGCGAAGGCAATCACCGGACGATGTAAACGCTCTTTGATCCGCGAGGCAAGAATGCCCACCACCCCTTGATGCCATTCGGGATGAAACAGCGCAAGACCAGCGGCGGGCGTATCAGGCAATACAGTGGTGAGCTCAAGTGCTTGATCAAGCATGTCAGATTCAATACGTCGACGTTCTCGGTTGAGTTGATCTAGGGCTTGTGCGCAATTGGCTGCGCGTGCGGGATCGTCGGTGATTAAACATTCAATGCCTAGGCCCATGTCGGTAAGACGCCCTGCTGCGTTTAAGCGCGGTCCCATGACAAAACCAAAATCAAACGCCGACACAGTGCGTGTTGCGCGCCCGGCGATGGTCAGTAGTGCTTGCATACCGACATTGCCTTGACCCGAACGCAGTTGCTTTAAGCCTTGCGCAACCAAGATGCGATTGTTGTGATCTAAAGGCACTACATCGGCAACGGTACCGAGTGCAACCAAATCGGTGAGTCGACCGAGGTTGGGTGCTTCGCCGTGCGTAAAAGCATTGCGGTGACGTAATTCGGCGCGCAGCGCGAGCATCACATAAAACATCACACCAACACCGGCTAAATGTTTAGAAGGAAATTGGCAGCCGGGTTGATTGGGGTTCACGATACACGCCGCAGCAGGCAGTGCTGCACCAGGCAAATGGTGGTCCGTAATCAGCGTGGTGATGCCATAGTGATTGGCGCGTGCGACACCTTCCACACTTGCAATGCCGTTATCGACGGTGATGAGCACATCGGGTTGTTGTGCAGCCACAATGTCAACCAATTCGGGTGAGAGTCCATAGCCGAGTTTGAAGCGGTCTGGCACAAAATAATCAACGCGCGCGGTTGATCCGGTGGCGTGGATCATGGCGCGTAAGGCACGTAGCCCCACGGCACAAGCAGTGGCGCCATCGCAATCGTAATCAGCCACGATGAGTAAGCGTTTTCCTGCATGCAGCGCATCGGCGAGCAAAGCTGCCGCGTGTTGCACATGCGTGAGTTGTTGTGGATCAATCAACCGTGCCGGATCAAGCTTAAGTGCGTCAGTCGAGGACACCGCACGTGCAGCATACAAACGCGCAAGCAGCGGATGTAAGCCAGCCTGCACAAACTGCAGACGGGCTTGTTCATCGGTGGGACGCACGTGCAAACGCATGAGGTATTTTAGGTAGGTAGGTAGTGCGTCAGTGGTTTGATTCGACGCCAAAAACGTCGTAAGTCTTGCCGTGTGGTTTCGATTTGTATTTGGCTGGTGTGGTTGGGGTCGATTAGTGTGAGCATACCAATGTGCTCGTGGCGTAGTGCTTCGAGCATCGGCGTAAACCAATCGCGTTCTAGTTGTTGCATGCGTTCATACCAAATGTGCAGATCACCAATCGCTAGCGGGTGACGTAAGGTATCTAGCACCACGGCGGCGCGGCCAGCGCTCGGTTGAGACGGTAAAACGCGCGCGGCGTGTTGCGGTAATGCGCTGTGCGCTTCGCGTAACGCGGCGGCTAAACCGCAAACGAATAAATCATCGCTATACCAATGCGTACGCGTGGCTGCATCGGTCGAGATCAATGCCGGCAACGATGCATGCCCCCAGAACCATACCCCATGGATCACTGGTGCACCGCGTTGTTCGCGTGCATCGTTGATGGCATCGGCATACAGCAACATTTGCAGCTCATTCATGAGGCTGTGCCAATGCTTTGATGTAGGACCCGATGGTAAGTGGGGCTGTATGTCTTGTCCCACGACAGCGCAGAGCGGCTGTGTGCGCAGTTGC
>CAWUMP010000333.1:0-2210 GCA_963923385.1 uncultured bacterium
TCCAATCGACAATGGCCTCTTCATCGATGAGCGTGAACATGTCTGTTGAAAGCAAGACCGACAGCACGGGCGGCTCTCCTGACTTCATGGCGGTGAGCGCTTTCACAATCGACTCTTGGTACGTGCCGGAATAGATGGGCTTGATCTTGATGGTGGGATTTTCTTTTTCGAAATCCGCAGCAAAGGCGTCAATTAATTTGGTGATCGGTCCACCGACTGCCACGGGATAAAAAAAGCTCACCTCAGTGGCTTGTGCCTGCACGACATTGGGCAGTGCTGCGCACAACGTGATGAGTGTGGCGGTAAAAACATGGCGCATCCATTGGGTCAACTGACGAGTTAACATGACAATCTCCTTGGGGGGTTCATCGGACCATCTCGACGGGCTGTCGGGGAGGGTGTGTGAGACGGTGTCCGCTTGCTGCATCAAAAAAATGTTCATCCTTTGCGTGCCAAACTAAACGTACCGTGGCGCCCACGGCGTCGGCATGATGGCCAGGCACACGCGCGTTGAGTTGTGCTGCACCAATGCGACAGGTGAGTAGTGAGTCAGCGCCTAGGTATTCCACGGCAAGCACCTGCGCGGCATGACCGGTGTCTGAGGCGAGTCGAATGGCTTCGGGCCGCACGCCCAGTAACACACCGGCTGGTGCATGTTCGGCAAGTGCAACGACATTCATCGGTGGTGTCCCAATAAAGCGCGCGGCAAAGACGGTAGCGGGTTGCGCGTAGAGTTCGGCGGGCGTTGCGTTTTGTTCAATGCGACCGGCGTGCATCAAAATGACTTGATCGGCCATGCTCATGGCTTCGGTTTGATCGTGGGTAACGTAGACCATGGTGATGCCAAGTTGACGTTGGAGTGCGCGTAATTCTTGCCGCATTTCTTGACGTAGCTGCGCATCTAAATTGGATAGCGGCTCATCCATCAAGCAGACCGGCGTTTCTGCAATGATCGCGCGTCCCAATGCCACGCGTTGTTGCTGACCGCCAGAAAGTTGTGCGGGTTTACGATGAAGTAACGCACCCAATCCAAGCAAGTCAGCGGTGCGTTGTAATCGCTGCGCACATTCTGCTGCACCCACGCCGCGGACTTTTAAACCAAATAAAATATTCTGGGCCACATCTAAATGTGGAAACAACGCATAGGACTGAAACACCATCGACAAATGACGTTGCGCCGGCGATTGATGAGTGACGTCGCGATCAAACAGATGAATGCTGCCAGCGGTGGGCGTTTCTAAGCCTGCAATCAGCCGCAAGGTGGTGGATTTACCGCAGCCCGAGGGACCTAATAGGGTCACAAATTGCCCAGCCTGCGCTGTGAAGCTCACGTCAGTCACGGCGTGGACCTCAGCCCAGGCCTTACTGACCTGCTGCAGACGAATGGCAGACAATCGGGTTCTCCTCCGGGGGTGTGTGACGCGCACCGCGATCGGTCACACTTTATTTGAGTGATATGACAGCTACGTTAACGGATGCGGTGTTCTTGTGTCAAAGTGAGACTCGCTGTGGTGACAGAGCGAGCACCCAGGACGTATCCTCTTGGCGGCGCTGCGTAGCACCATTGCAGGTGTGCGCATTTCTAGACAGAGACCCTCAGTAAGGATGATCGGTATCGTGACCACCCAAGTGATGACTGAAGAAGAGCGCACGCGTTTATCGCGACGCATCCAAGCGCTTGAGTTGGAGCACAAAGATTTGAACGATGTGATCGAGCGCTTGGGTCAACTTCCGACACAAGATGCGTTGCAATTGCAGCGCCTAAAAAAGCGCAAGCTCATGTTGAAAGACCAAATCGAGCAGCTGAAGCTGCGATTGGTGCCAGATATTCCCGCATGATTGCCTTAATTCAACGCGTACGCGAGGCCAGTGTGTCGGTCGATGGCGCTGAGGTGGGGCGGATCGGCTCTGGCTTGTTGGCGTTGATTGGGATCGAAAAAGGCGATGGTGAAGCCGAGGCCAAACGTTTGGTCGAGCGCGTCATGCACTATCGTGTGTTTGCTGATGCAGCGGGGCGCATGAATCGTTCTTTAATCGATGTGGGAGGTGCGTTACTTGCCGTGTCGCAGTTCACGCTGGTGGCGGATACGCAAAGTGGCACGCGCCCCGGATTTTCGCGCGGCGCAACGCCAGAGGATGGAGCGCGCGAATTTGCGCGCTTTGTCGATCTAGCGCGTTGCCACATCCAGCAAGTGCACACCGGTGTATTT
>CAWUMP010000334.1:0-2201 GCA_963923385.1 uncultured bacterium
CTGGTGCGCTGTTACTCACGCTCGCTGCGATCGTTGGCCCAGGCGACGAAGTGCTCGTCCCCGATCCAGGTTATCCGTGTTATCGCGCGTTTGTGCGTGTTTGCGAAGCCACACCAAGCGCATTACCTGTCGAGGTCGCAACCAACTTTCAACCCACACTCGCGCAAGTGCGCGCCGCATGGGGGCCAAACACGCGCGCATTAATTATTGGATCACCATCCAACCCGACCGGCACCGTCATCGACCCCAGTACCTTAACGTCGATTGCTGAATTTATTGCTTCGCGTAACGGTGTGCTGATTGTCGATGAAATTTACGACGGACTGATCTACGAAGGTCACCACCAAACGGCGGCGGGACTACCTGGTCATGTGGTTGTGATCAATAGTTTTTCTAAATACTTTTGTATGACTGGATGGCGACTGGGATGGGCGGTGCTTCCCGCGAGCTTAGTGCGCGCAGTTGAAAAACTCGCCCAACATTTATTTATCTGTCCGCCCAGTTTGTCGCAACGGGCTGCTTGCGCCGCTTTTTTACCTGACACGATCACGCTGCTTGAAGCACGCCGACTGCAGTTTCAGCAACGACGGGACTATCTTGTTCCGGCGTTAGAGGGCATCGGATTTAAGTTTCAGGCTAAACCACAAGGTGCGTTTTACTTATTTGCCGATTGCGCGGCGTTTTCAAACGATGCGCGCGCCTTTACGCTGAATACATTGCTCGAGAAAGCTGGCGTTGCTGCAACCCCCGGATGCGACTTCGGCCAACATCACACCGATCGCTACGTGCGTTTTGCCTACACGCGTGGATTGGTCGACTTAGAAGAAGCGGTACGTCGTATCGCAAGCGTTTGCGCAGCGTAAAGACGCATCCATTTTGTCTTGATGTGATTGCGGCATTACGCCGCGCGACGGGTTCTCGTGATGGTTTGTTCAATGCGCGCACGCTCGGCCAGCACCTTCGCTGCGTACTGACCAGAGGGCTCATCAATGGCACCGCCATACGCTTGTAAGGCGGTTTCCAAATCGCCAAAGCGTTGCAGATACGTACGCAAGACTTGTGCCCCAACCAAGATGTTCACATCCGGATCCAGCATCGCGTCTTCACCACCGTGAGCCGCAACCTTGTCCATGTGAAAGCGCGGAATAATCTGCATCAGCCCTTTAGCACCGTACACGCTTTCGGCCACTGGATTGAATTTTGATTCGACACACATCACGGCCAACAGCAAGGCCGGGTCGACGCCGTTATCAGGACCAATGCGATAAGCCAAGGTCACAAACTCAGCCACAGCCTCTTCGGCAACGCGAAAACGTTTCGCCAACATTTCAACCACAGCACGCTGTTCAGACTGCGAGACCGAGCCAGCAATCGTGCCAAATGCCACTTGCGAAATCGCACGTGATTCATTGGCGTACAAATGGGCCGCCACCACTCGCATCATCGACTCACGCACCACCGAAATGATCAGCGCACAAAGGACTGCAAAGCCAAATAGCGCGCAGCCTGTACGAGACCACACCCAAAGTCGACGCCATTGCGTTGAATTCGTCCAACGCATGGACTGGGAAATTTTTAATCGTAAACGTTGCATCAAGACCTCCTTGCGTTCACCAGGCATTGCAGCATTCACCCGAAGCCGACGTGCGTCGGGATGAGCGAACTAGGCAAAATGAAATAGGCAGGAACGGGAACGCAAAGTGAAGATGGGGACAGCCTTGGCGTTCTTCAAGAACAGCCAAGGCTGCGAGCGCATCACCGCATGAATCGACTAGGGACGTGATCCCGTCGGAAAGGGCCAAGCAGCCGCGGGGTTGAGCGCGGTGGTCACAGTGGGTACGGCGCTGGGTGCTGCTGCCGGCGTCGTGGCTTTCACTGCAGGAGCGGGGGATGCGGGTTTAAACGCTGGCGCCGCTTTCTTCGGCGCGACTTTCTTCGGCGCAGCTTTTTTGGCGACCGGCTTTTTCGCAGGCGTTGCTTTTTTGACGACTGGTTTTTTAGCTGCTGCGGGTTTCTTGGATGCTAGTTTTTTCGGCGCGACCTTCTTGCTTAGCACCGATTTTTTGGTCTTTGAAACCGCCTTTTTCGATTTCGCCTTAGTTACTTTTTTAGTGGCCGTCGATTTTTTTAGCTTAGCCGCTTTTTTCGGTGCAGCGGACTTCTTCGCTTTGATCGGCTTCTTTTTTGCAACCGGCTTTTTG
>CAWUMP010000335.1:0-2170 GCA_963923385.1 uncultured bacterium
TCTCTGGTCTCGTGGGCTCGGAGATGTGCATAAGAGACAGTCCCGAAGCGGTGCGTGGTGGCACAGCCAAACTCAGTGGTAATGTTTTTTGGAATGCAGATCCGCTGAAGTTGGATTACGCCAGTCTTGGTGGAGAGGTGGCCTTGCAAGCAGACAATGGCCAGTTTCTTGAGATTGAACCAGGTATTGGCAAATTAATTGGATTGATGAGCTTGCAAATGTTGCCGCGGCGGATTGCGCTAGATTTTCGTGATGTGTTTTCTAAAGGCTTCGCTTACGATCGTATGAGCGCTACAACGCACATTGAAAAAGGCGTGCTCAGCACGCGTGATTTTCGGATGCGTGGTGTCGCGGCTGAGGTTGAAATGATTGGCGACATTAACTTGGCGCGCGAAACACAAAATTTGCAGGTGCGTGTGATTCCTGCGTTGGGTGATTCAGCCTCGACGGTCCTTGGATTTGTGAATCCGATTGCGGGCATCACCACCATGCTTGCGCAGCGCATCTTGCGTAACCCACTGGGGCAAATCTTCGCTTACGATTACGTGGTCACGGGCAGTTGGACTGACCCGCGTGTTGAAAAAGCTGGCACCAGCGCAACTCCTCTACCGCCTGGTAAATCCTCTGGGCAGCGTTAAGTGCAGCAAAACCATCACGCTTTGTTGTTACTATCGCGTGCGTTTAATTTTTTGATGGGTTGATGACATGAGCACAGCAGTTTTACCTGCCACTACGCCAGCCACGGCCAACCAATTGCTCGCGATTGCCGAACAAACGCTGCTCACGCCGTACAACCTGAGTGCCAGCGGATTAGCGCAGGTGTTTGGTACGCTCAATGCACATCGTATTGATGACGCGGATGTGTATTTTCAATACACGCGTTCAGAGGGCTGGTCACTAGAAGAGGGGATTGTCAAAGCCGGTAGTTTTAGTATTGATCAAGGCGTCGGTGTGCGCGCGATTGCGGGCGAAAAAACCGCGTTTGCTTATTCCGATGAAATTAGCACCGCTGCACTTGGTGACGCGGCGCGTGCCACGCGCGCGATTGCCAAGGCCGGTCAGAGCCGTCGTGCGTATGTGCCTGGTCAGTTACACGAAACCCCATCGCGTTATTTACCGACGGACCCGATTGCCTCTTTGCCTGCCGCAGCTAAGGTGGCTTTGCTTGAAAAACTTGAACGCCGTGCACGCGCGTTGGATCCACGCGTGGTGCAAGTGATGGCCAGTCTTGCTGCTGAATACGAAGTGGTGTTGATTGCGCGCGCCGATGGTGGACTCGCGGCCGATGTGCGCCCATTGGTGCGCTTATCGTTACAAGTGATCGCCGAGTCTGGCGGGCGGCGAGAATCAGGTACGGCCGGGGGTGGTGGACGCACCGATTATGCAATGTTTACTGATGCGCTGATTGAAGAATATGCACGTCAGGCGGTTGCGCAGGCGCTCACCAACTTAGAGGCACGTCCTGCACCGGCAGGCACCATGACGGTGGTGCTTGGGCCAGGTTGGCCGGGTATTTTGTTGCATGAAGCGATCGGTCATGGTTTAGAGGGCGATTTCAATCGCAAAGGCAGTTCTGCGTTTGCCGGACGTATTGGTGAGCGTGTCGCAGCACCCGGTGTTACGGTGGTCGATGACGGTACCTTAGCGGGCCGACGTGGTTCGTTAACTGTGGATGATGAAGGTCATCCAACGCAGCGCACTGTGTTGATTGAGGACGGTATCTTGCGTGGTTATTTGCAAGATCGTTTGAATGCACGTTTGATGAAGCTGCCGGTGACCGGTAATGGTCGGCGTGAATCGTTTGCCCACCTCACCTTGCCGCGCATGACTAATACCGTGATGTTGGGCGGTCAACATGCGCCAGAAGAAATATTACGCTCAGTGAAAAAAGGCTTGTACGCCGTCAATTTTGGCGGCGGTCAGGTGGATATCACCAGCGGTAAGTTTGTGTTCTCTGCGGCAGAAGCTTATTTGGTGGAGAACGGCAAAATCACGCATCCGGTCAAAGGCGCTACATTGATTGGCAATGGACCGGATGTGCTCACGCGCGTGTCGATGATAGGCAACGACATGCAACTTGACTCTGGCGTGGGCACGTGTGGCAAAGAAGGCCAGAGTGTACCGGTGGGCGTGGGTCAGCCAACACTGCGGATCGACGGACTTACCGTGG
>CAWUMP010000336.1:0-2148 GCA_963923385.1 uncultured bacterium
AGATCGACATAGCGTTGGCGATAGCGCACTTCATGGTCAGTGAGCCCATGAAATTTTTCGGGCAGTGGACGCAGCGACTTGGTGAGGAGTCGCACGCTGTTGGCATTGACTGTGAGTTCGCCTTTGTTGGTTTTAAATAGGGTGCCGGTCACCCCCAAAATATCGCCCATATCCCAATGCTTAAAGGCTTCGTGCGTGTCGGCGCCGGTGACATCATTGGTGATATAAATCTGCAAGCGTCCGGCGACACCAGAACCAGCATCAGAACCATCTTGCAGCGTGGCAAAACTGGCTTTACCCATCACGCGTTTTAAGATCATGCGTCCAGCCACGCTGACTTGAATTTGTTTTGCTTCAAGCGTGGGTTTGTCGAGTTCGCCGTACTGTGCGGCTAAGGCGGCCATGCCGTGTTGGCGCACAAAATCGTTGGGAAACACCGCGCCTTCGCTGCGTAGGCGCGTGAGTTTTTCGCGCCGCTCAGCAATGATTTTATTTTCGTCTTGTACGGGTTCGTGCTGTGCTTCGCTCATGCCTAGACTCCCTGTTTCAAACTGGCGCTAATAAAACCATCCAGATCGCCATCAAGTACGGATTGGGTATTGCCCACTTCGACGTTGGTACGTAAATCTTTGATGCGTGATTGATCCAAGACGTAAGAGCGGATCTGGTGACCCCAACCGATATCGGTTTTGGCGTCTTCGAGTTTTTGTTGCTCGTTTTGACGCTTACGTAGCTCAAGTTCGTAGAGCTTGGCTTTTAACATCGACATCGCTTCGGCGCGATTGCGATGCTGTGAGCGATCATTTTGACACTGTACAACGATGTTCGTCGGTACGTGGGTGATCCGTACCGCGGAGTCCGTCTTGTTGATGTGCTGACCGCCTGCGCCCGATGCGCGATAAGTGTCAATGCGCAAATCGGCTGGGTTGATATCAACTTCAATCGAGTCATCGACTTCGGGATAGACGAACACGCTGGCAAAGGAGGTGTGGCGACGCGCGTTCGAGTCAAATGGTGATTTGCGTACCAAGCGATGCACACCAGTTTCGGTGCGTAAATAACCATACGCGTAATCACCGCTGATTTTGATCGTGGCGCTTTTGATACCTGCAACTTCACCATCGGAATGCTCTAGCAGTTCGGCGCGTAGACCACGTTTGTCGCAGTACTTGAGGTACATGCGTTCGAGCATCGAGGCCCAATCTTGCGCTTCAGTGCCACCAGAGCCGGATTGGATATCGAGAAAGCAATTATTCGGATCGAGCGGATTAGCAAACATACGCTGAAATTCCAGCGCCTCGACTTTACCGCGTAATTGCGCGCCGTCTGCTTCAACGCTCACTAAGGTGTCATCGTCATCTTCGTTGCGCGCGAGCTCAAAGAGTTCGTGGGCATCGGATAGACCACTGGCGATGCTACGCAGCGCGTCAACAGTGGCGGTGAGTGTTTTTTGTTCGCGCCCTAGTTCTTGTGCTTTTTTGGGGTCGTTCCAAACGTTGGCGTCTTCAAGTTGTGAGGCGACTTCGGCGAGGCGGGCTTCTTTTGCATCGAAGTCAAAGATACCTCCGAAGCTCACCCGAGCGAGCATCAAGGTCGGTGAGTAAGGCGGCGAGCTGGTTGATGCGTTCGGCTTCCATGGGGGCGGGTCACAACAAGTGGTGATATGTAATTGGCGATTATACCGGCGTGGCGTAGGTTGACGTGAATTGAAATGCCGTGCGCGTTGCTCAGGGATGCCAGTAAGGCATTGCTTTATGTTGGCGCAGCGCGGCGAGATCTCGGTGATTGCGAAACGCTAGGACGCATTGTGATCGTCTTGATCCTTTGTTGACGCGCTTCGGCTTTAATGTGCGTTGTCGATCTAAGGAGAAGCGCATGCTGGGTTTAAGAATTCAACGCCGTATTTGCCTCTTACTGAGCCTATGCTGCGTGAGTCTCGGCGTTTGGGCGCAAGCGTGGCCCAATAAGCCGATCGCGCTCGTGGTGGGCAGCGCTCCGGGTAGCGCGCCCGATGTGTATGCGCGCACGATTGCTGAGCCAGTGGGCCGTTTACTTGGTACCACGGTGATCATCGATAACCGCGCCGGTGCTAACGCCAATATTGCTGCTGAGTTTGTCGCACGCGCACCCGCCGATGGCTATGCGCTG
>CAWUMP010000337.1:0-2058 GCA_963923385.1 uncultured bacterium
GTGGGGCTGTATGTCTTGTCCCACGACAGCGCAGAGCGGCTGTGTGCGCAGTTGCGTGAGCGCTAAGCTTGATTGCACTTCAGGCTGTACACGCACAACCCACTGTTGTGGGCGGATGAAACGAAATGTTAGCGCAGGAGAAAAATGCTGATTCAGTGTTTGAATCAACGCGTGCGCTTCGGTTGCAGAAAAATCAAACAGGGCCGCAGGAATGACTTGGAGCGTGTCGCGATTGACTTTTAAATGCACCGGATCAGCGCGCATCCAATGGGTGTGCGCATCGGCTGTTTCGCCAATCGCAGCCAGACTCAGTACGCCGGCAGGTAACTCGTCTGCGTCGATGTTTGGTGTGGCGGTTGGCGATGTTGCTTGCGCTTGCTGCAGAAGCGCGTGTTCAAGTGATGCACCGGGTCGATGGGTGGTTCTTCCGCGCGCAAGGAGTTGCTCGAGCGCGGGTAAACGCAGTGCTGTAACGGCCTCGCGTAAGTCAAGCGCATGTTGTTCGCCCGGATGTACGGGTGCAGGCAAGAGCCCGGGAATCCATAAGGTGCAATGCATCTTAAGCCGCCTGCGCCTGTTGAGCGTGTGCGTGTAAGGCAATCACCTGCGCACGCCGCGCCGGGGTCAGATAACGCACCAGTAATTTGTATTGATCCGGATCAAAACGCATGCTTGTGTGTCTGCGTTGCAGTAAGGTCTGCAACTCGGTGTCGTCTGTGGCTGTGCCCAGATAGCACCATTGGTCTATCACATGCATCTCTTCGTGTTCCGTGATTTGATCTTGTTCGCGAATGCCAATCGGACCTGGCCAAGGCCAACGCACAAATTGCATTGCACTTAACGCCAGACGTAATCGGGTGTCATGGGCGATCGCGCTTTCTTTGCCGGCACATACGCCTGCGCAGCGCTGAATTTGGTGACGAAAACACGCACCACTGCTGTTGCTTGGTTCTAGCCCCAATGTTTGTAAACACAGTTGATGCGTGTCGGCCAACGTACGCAGCGTGTTGAGCGCGGCACGTTTCGAGCGAAATAATCCGTAGCGGGTGGCGCCAGAATGATCGAGTGGTTGGGCCAGATCTTCAATGTGTAACTGCACAGTGCGATGTGAACGTGGAGCGACACGCGTGCTGGTTGAATCTTCGAGTGGGTTGAGCACAATGCTGGTGAGCGAACCGGTGCGACGTAGTTGCCGATTAAATATCGGTAAGTGCGTTTTGACCAGTTGTGCTTCTTTTAGCAAAGCGCCGAGTTCGCCCGCGGTGCGGATCCATTCCACACGACGCACCGCACGCGCGATTTGCATTTCTCTGCTCGAGCGGAGATCGGCAGAAAAATGCGCGAGCACGCGCGAACGCAAGTGAATACTTTTACCGATATACAGTGGTGCGTCGTTGTCGCCATAAAAGAAATACACGCCAGGTGCATCGGGAATGGCGTCGATCTGTGCGCGATCTAACGCAGGTGGCAAGCTGGGCTGTTTTAGCTGTGCGCGTACGGCCGCATCCACCGCGCGGTGGCCTTGTTCGTTAATCGCGCATTGCAAGAATTGCCAAAGCACTTGCGCATCACCAAGTGCACGGTGCCGCGCTGGGCATTGCAATTGATGGCGCGCAATCAACGTATCCAGATTGTGTCGTGGTGATGCTGGATACAAGGCGCGTGAGAGTCGCACCGTACACAGCGTGCGTGCTTGGTAAGTGAGGCCGGCTTGCGCGAACGCCGCTTTTAAAAAGCTGTAATCAAAGCGTACGTTATGCGCAATGACGATGCGATTAGCAAGGCGCTCGAATAAGTCTGGGGCAAGCGTTGCAAAGCTGGGCGCATCCGCCACCATAGCGTTGGTGATGCCAGTGAGTGATTGAATCGTCGGTGGAATGCCGGTGTGCGGATTGACCAACGTTTGCCAGACGTTGGTGATGACACCGGCATCGACTTCAATCACCGCGATTTCGGTGATGCGATCTAAGTTG
This sequence comes from uncultured bacterium, assembly GCA_963923385.1. Taxonomy (GTDB): domain Bacteria; phylum Pseudomonadota; class Gammaproteobacteria; order Burkholderiales; family SG8-39; genus SZAS-79. Next base: position 1,974 of record CAWUMP010000337.1, read on the forward strand.
GCATGACCTCCTGTGGTTTCGAGATCAATGATAGCTAACGGACTCGCGAGCAGCTGATTTGCTTGTACACCAAGTTGTTCAGAAT
>CAWUMP010000338.1:0-1989 GCA_963923385.1 uncultured bacterium
TTGCCTTTGGGCTGCGCGGATTTGCTGTTGGACGTAAAAAGTAACCAAGCAGCACCACCAATCCCAGTAGCGCAAGCGCAGCCAAGAGCCAGCCAACGGTCCGACGTTTCATCTTCTAACCCTAGTAAAAATTACGCGTGGCCAAAAATCTAAGCCGAACCACGCAGCATCAAACCAAGATTATCCCTGACAGCGCGACGCGCAGGGCGACTGACGTCAAATTAAGACCGTGACACAAAAGCGGTTTTTGTTGTCTATTTGATGCCCAGGGTCGCCGCCCGCTCACCACCAGACAGGTTCGACAGGGTGGTTGAACGCACAAACACCCCCGCTTGCGGTGCCGTGATGGTTTCTACGGTGTCACCAAAGATATTAGTGATGGTAGCCAGACGTTGGCCGGCTTCGACCACCGCGCCTAGGGTCACTTCGGTGCGCAACAAGCCCCCTCGCGTTGCACGTAATCCAAGAAAATTGTGCATCAAATGACTCACCGCCGGCAAGCGTCGCTCACCCGATACCATCCCCAAACCAATCAGCGCGTTCTGAATACAACGCACGCCCGCATCAGTGACCTCAGATTCCAATCGACCACCCTCGCCAATTTCAAAGGTAAACGCAGGCACACCCGCTGCGGTCGCCTCGACGCAGCAAATACCGCGACTGACATACATGCCACGTTCACCTTGGACGATAAATCCAGTGGCACATTGTTCTGCTAACCACAGCGCGCGCTCTGCCGCGGGGCCCAAGGACATCGACGGAAGAATGGCAATCGGTACGTATCGTCCACCGCGTGTCGGTGTATGAATATCAATCGCGCAAGAACACTGGCGAATCAATGCAAATAATTTTGCCGCCACGATTTGCGACAGGTTGCCATGCAAATCGCCCGGGAAAACCGTCCAGGCATCGATCGGTGCTTGATCTAATGGCGACTTCATAAACTGCGACACTGGAAACCGATGATCGGCATAAAACGCCAGCGGGTGTTGGACTGGCACACACACAATGCTGCCGGCTAATTGTTGCGGATCAATCGAGGCGATCACCTGAGACAAAATCGCAATGCCATTCACCTCATCGCCATGCACTGCGGCGCCTAAATAAAAGCGCGGACCCGGACGAACACCATTCACCACCACCAACGGAAAACGAACGGGCGTGCCATCAGCCAGCTCGATGAGATCCATTTGGCCTCGCACACACGTACCCGGTGCTGCACGAAGGGACTGACCACCGCCCAACGCAATTTCGAGCGGCTCGACTGGAAAAATTTTTAGCGCTTGCATGCGGATTCCAACAGAAAGATTTCAACGAGTGGATAAATCATAACGGCTCAGCATGTCATCAACCAACCGCGTGGCGTTATCCCAATCGTAGGTTCGGTATTGATGACCAGCGGTAAATAGTTTCGCGCCGCTATAAAACATTTCGTATTGAGTGTGTCGTGAGGCAAACTCTGAACCCACGCTATCCCAAGCCAATTTAAAGGTTTTTACACGACCCTGGGCATCGGTCACCGGGGAGTGTTGTGTTTTACCAATTAAGGCAGCAATTTCTGGATCCGCAAAATCGGCTGCTGAAGACGGCAACATAATCATTCCGCCCCCCGCTAAATCACGGATCGTTTCAATCACCTGCGGATACAAACGTTGCGCCAACACGTTGGCGCTATACAGCGTGGCACGATCAGGAATAAAAAACTCTCCCTGATCTAACGGTCCACCGCCGCCCTCAAGTTTGCCCTTGACTTCCATGGCATGCACCAAGCCTTCAATCATGCCGGCTTGCGCAGCCAACACGCCCAACTGCTCTTTGACTTGCGGGAAGTCGACGGTGCCAATGGTCTCGCACACGCGTCGCGCTAAACCGGTGAGGTAACGCAGTTTCACCGCCAAACGAATTTGCGCCTGATAGTTTTGGTACACATGCGCAGGCGCGGTATGAAACTGCGCAAATGACATGGCGGTGTTGCGATGGACAAATACC
>CAWUMP010000339.1:0-1986 GCA_963923385.1 uncultured bacterium
CACAAGGAGTATCGTCGGCAGCGTCAGATGTGTATAAGAGACAGGTATTCGCATGTGGCCCGCGTCAAAGCGAGCGAAACGCTCTACATCGCGGGCATGCTCGTTCCAGGAGACGACTTTGATACGCAATGCACCGGCGTATTTAAAAGCGTAGAAGCCGCGTTAAAGTCTGCGGGCGCTGGCTGGTCGAACGTCGTGCAATTCACCACCTACCTCGTGCATTCACAGGATATTCCCAAGTTCATGGCTTGGCGTCTACGTGAATTCCCCAAGATGTTTCCAAACGGCAACTATCCACCCAACACCTTGCTGATCGTTGATCGTTTAGTTCAAGAACAATTCTTGGTCGAAGTCCAAACCATCGCTGCGCTGTAAGCCGCAACGCGCTTAGTCTGGCGTTGCGCCCGCGCGTTTGACCAATTGCGCATAGAGCGTTTTTTCACTCGCCACAAAACGCGCAAACGCCTCTGGACTACGAATACTCGATGCTTGCGCGCCTAAATTGCGCAAGCGTTCGCGTACCTCTGGCACCATCAACGCGCTTTGTACCGATAGGGCAACACGCTGCGCAATATCATTGGGCGTATTTGCTGGTGCCATCACCCCCCACCACGTGGTGAGATCCACACCTTTAAGACCTGATGCATCCAGTGTGGGTACCTCCGGTAACGCATCACTACGTTGCATCGTGGTCACCGCCAATGCGCGCACCTTACCCGACTGTATATTGGGTAATGCGCTCGCTTGATTATCAAACATCAGCTGCACACGACCTGCCAGCAGATCTGCCACGGCCGGTGCCGCACCACGATACGGAATGTGCACGAGATAGGTGCCCGTCATTTGCTTAAATAATTCGCCGGCTAAATGCCCGGTCGAACCGGTTGAACCGGACGCAAAATCCAAACGACCAGGTTGCGCTTTGGCTAACGCGATCAGTTCACGCACAGACTGCACGGGTAAGCTCGGATGCACGACCAAGACATTGGGCACCTGCACCACCAAGGCGAGCGCACGAAAATCTCGGAGTGCGTCATACGGTAAATTGGGCATCAACGCAGGATTAATTGCATGCGTGGCCACTGCACCCATCAATAAGGTGTAGCCATCGGGTGCTGCCTTGGCCACCGCATCGGCTGCAATGACACCTCCTGCACCCGGTCGATTTTCAACAATCACCGGTTGTCCCAATGATTCTTGTAACTTCTGCGCAATCAGTCGCGAAGAGAACTCCACTGGTCCGCCAGGGTAAGGACAAATCAAGCGGATGGGTCGTACTGGCCAGCTTGGAGAAGGTTCTGCTTTCACCGATGGCGTAAGTAACGACTGGGTCAATAACATCGCAATGATCGCGAGCACCGAGGTCCAACGATGCGCAAGACACAACGAACGGCACTTCGTCAGTACATCAAGAATGACCACGAGCAACACCTTTCAACATTAGAACAAGCCAATGCCTGGCGTGACATTTCCGACAGACAACAGAGCAACAGAACAGCAGAACAAAAGCAAAGGGCCCGGTTAGGGCCCTTTGCGGTATTGCTTGAACGACGTATTTATTCTTGGAACGCTTCTTCGCGCTTTTTACGTAGGCTTGGCAAGGCCAAGATCACGATCAGCAGTAAAGAAAGCACTATGAATGTCCCGCTAATAGGCTTCGTCAAGAAGACAATCGGGTCACCACGTGAGAGCAACATGGCGCGACGCAGATTTTCTTCCATGAGTGGGCCAAGGATAAAGCCCAACATCAACGGTGCAGCTTCGCACTCCAGCTTCACAAAGACGTAACCGAGCAAGCCCATCATCATCATCAACAACACGTCAAACGGCTGGTTCGACAAGCTAAACACGCCAATCGACATGAACAACAAAATGGACGGGAACAAAATACGGTATGGCACGGTGAGTAACTTAATCCACATACCAATCATTGGCAGGTTCAGGATCACCAGCATGGCATTACCAATCCACATCGAGGCGATCATG
>CAWUMP010000340.1:0-1972 GCA_963923385.1 uncultured bacterium
ACGCAATACAAGTAATGCGCGTGCAGCGCGCGCAAACTCATGACCAAAGGCGTAATCCTGCACAAGAAGATATACGCGTTTCACATCGGGCGTTCGTGCGATGTGCGCCGTCAATGCTTCCATGCGCATTCCCAAATGTGCATCAAACCGAAAATGCCAAAAACTACATCGCGCTTCAGTCAAGGCGGGGTCGGTTGCCGCGTAGTTGAGTAGCAACACGGCGCGTGCCGGATCGCGCTCGTTATGTCGATTGATGGCTTCGATCAACGCATGGGCCACCGCTGAACTTTGACCTTGTACGATCAAACGTGCGTCTTGGTCGATGGCTTGGCGCAGCGCGATTAAGCTTTCTTGTACCGTGCCTTTGTTATCCAACGCAAGAACCTCCCATGCGTTGTGCGCCGTCGGTAGCGCGTTACGCAGCGCCACCTCATCGCGTAAACGTCGTAGTGCTAATTCACCGGTGAGCGCAAACGGACCGGACAGTGGATCAATGAATGCAAGTCGCGTTTGCGCTTGTGCAGGTAAGCCCATGATGGCGAGTATCACTGCGCAACACATTCGCAGGTAGTACATCAACCTGCTACGCAAACACACACGATCGCGTGGATCTGTTGGGTTCAAAAGAAATCCTCGCACGCTTGTTGAATGTCGGGCGCAGTAAAAAAAACGGGGGCATACAGCCCCCGTGATGATGTGTACGTCATTGTTGATTCGTGTTGCTTGGATCGCCCAAAAAACTAAGGACGTTTCATTTGGCACGAAGTGGGTTGTGCCGATGTGTAGCCCTCGAGTCGAGCATCCGTTTTAAACCCGAGGCCGGTGTTTTCCACGTCGTATTTCACTTCTTTGGGCCCACCGCGTGCAGCGGTTTTGTACACCGTCGATAAGTACAGTGGTTGAATCAGCTGGTGATCTTGTTTACGCATTTCAACTTCACCGGTATCGGCTTCAAACTTCATGCCCTCCAGTGCGAGCGCCACTTTTTTCGGATCATCGGAGCGGGCGTCGGCGATGGCTTTGGCGAGCATCTGCATCGAAGTGCGAACGCGTAGATAGTAGAAGTCATTTTTATATTTTTGCTCGAACGCCACAGCAAATTTTTCTGTTTTGTTCGGCACAATATTTTCATGCCACTCGGTGATTTGCTTGACGCGCCCCTCAGCGGCTTCACCCATGCCTGGTAGAGCGCCCAAACCGCCACCGTAATAGGTGTAAAACGTGGCGTTCAGACCGGCATCTTTTGCCGCCTTGGCGAGCAAGGTCATGTCAGTGCCCCAGTTGCCAGTGATGATGGTGTCAGTACCAGCTTGCTTCATCTTGGCTACATACGGTGAAAAATCTTTCACCTGACCCAGCGGGTGGAGGTCATCACCCACGATCTGAATATCGGGTCGCTTGATGCGGAGCATTTCGCGCGCCGCTTTTTTGACGGCGTGGCCATGCGAATAATCTTGATTGATCAGGTAGACCTTTTTGATCTCTTTGTTCTGCGCCATCCAGGTGGTTAAGGATTCCATTTTCATGTCGCTGTTGGCATCAAAACGAAAATGCCAAAACGAACATTTTTCATTGGTAAATGCTGGATCCACCGCGGCATAGTTTAAGAACAAAATTTCTTTGCCTGGGTTGCGTTCATTGTGTCGATTCACAGCCTCGATCAGGGCGTTGGCTACTGAAGAGCCGTTACCTTGCGTGATGTAACGAATGCCTTGATCCACCACACGCTTAAATTGGTTGAGCGATTCTTGCGGGCTGGTTTTGTTATCAAAGCCGATGACTTCAATTTTTTTTCCGCCAGCGCCACCGCGCGCGTTGATTTCATCGGCCATGGCTTGAAAGTGTTTGAGATTTCCTCAAAACGCCTTATCGGAGGAAGGTCAAAATGGCTTATAAGCAAAAATCCCATTCGGGAGCAAAGAAGCGCTTCAAGGTAACTGGCGGTGGCAAGGTCCGTGGACGCCACGGGAAT
>CAWUMP010000341.1:0-1956 GCA_963923385.1 uncultured bacterium
CAAGGAGTATCGTCGGCAGCGTCAGATGTGTATAAGAGACAGAAGTTAAAGGTTGTTACTTGCAGTGCATCTGTGTAGATACAAAAAAAACTTTCTCATACGCTTAGGTGTTGGTGTTTTGCGAAGTTTTTTTCAATCACACAGGAGCGTTGCAAATATGAAAATGAAGCAGCTGTCGTTGACGGCGTTTTCTATGGTTGTTATTTCTGCATCAAGCGCTGCATTTGCGCAGACTGAAAATTTTACTGGACTGAGCGTGGGTGCAAATTTCACGCAAACGGCAGCAACGCATAAGCGGACCGAGACTGACTCAAGTTCGGTTGAAGTTTTTAAGTATGGAGAGACGAGTTCAGGCGCTAATTTACAGGCTGCCTACGGTTTCAAGGCCGGGGATTCGATGGTGATTAATGTCGGTGGAACGTATAGCCTGAACGACTACAAGGCGGGAGGTTATACATATAACGGAAGTGCATGGCAATCGAATAATAAAGCCAAGAATCATTACACCCTGTACATCGAGCCAGGTTTTGTGTTGAGTGATTCAACGCTCGCCTATGGAAAGCTTGCGTATCACAATCTGAAATTAAAAACAGATACTTCAACATACACTGAGTCACAAAATTTTAGCAATATTGGCTTCGGCGCTGGGGTTCGTACCATGCTGTCAAAAAATACTTTCCTTCAGGCGGAGATGGGGTTAGTCAATTTCACCGAGAAATCTTACGTACATGGTGGTGCCACCTTCAAAGAGCAACCCAAGCTCACCTACGGGTCGCTGGGTGTGGGTTATAAGTTCTAAACGCAACGCCCGCTTCATCACAAAGCCCAGCATTGCTGGGCTTTGTTTTTTGTACGAACGAATTTGGTGTGACGTGGTCTCATCAGGTCGCGTTGCGTATAATTGAATTTTTATCGCGATCTTTCCCCCCAAAGGATCTATAGCGTGCGTATCGTTTCTTTTCTGGCCCTTGTTCTACTTGCCTTAATCAGCGCTGGTTGTGCGGTCTTGCCTAGCAGCATGACCGGTAAACCTGGACCGGTGGCTGCACCGACGACGGTTGCAGAGACACGTTCGATCCCACCCAAAGTGGCGCTGGCCTTGGGCGGCGGTGCGGCACGCGGATTTGCACACATTGGTGTCATCAAGGCGCTCGAGTCGCAAGGGATTGTTCCTGACATCATCGTCGGGACCAGTGCGGGAAGTGTGGTTGGCGCTTTGTATGCCAGCGGTTATCGCGCATTTGATTTGCAACGATTGGGCATGCAACTTGACGACAGCATGCTCACCGATTGGTCGCGACCTGATCGTGGATTTATCAAGGGCGAGGCGTTGCAGAACTTTGTGAACCAAGCAGTGCAAAATCGTCCGCTGGAAAAACTCACGAAATCGTTCGCAACGGTAGCGACCGATTTGCAAACGGGCGAGTCGGTGGTGTTTCGTAGCGGTAACACCGGCACAGCGGTGCGCGCTTCGAGTAGTGTTCCCGGCGTGTTTCAACCGGTATCTATCAACGGCCGCGATTATGTCGATGGTGGTTTAGTGAGCCCAGTGCCGGTGCGCGCTGCGCGCGCTATGGGGGCCGATGTGGTGATTGCGGTCTATATATCGAGCGATCCGCGCTTTGCCAAAACTAAAGATACGCTCGATGTGATGCTGCAAACCTTCACCATCATGGGCCAAAGCATCGCTGGCTTTGAGCTGCCCGAGGCCGATGTGGTCATCCGGCCCGACATCGGACGGATGCGTAGCACTGGCTTTGAGGATCGGCATGTGGCGATTCTTGAGGGTGAAAAGGCCGCGCTCGCAGCGATCAGCGCAATCAAAGAGCGGATCGCCAGTAAAACCACCGTCACTAGCGCGGCTCGGTAGCCTCCTCGTCGATCGGACTCCCCCACTCAGTCTGCAGCGTCAGACGTTACCTACCAAATCTGCAGCGTCAGGCGTTACCTACCAAG
>CAWUMP010000342.1:0-1953 GCA_963923385.1 uncultured bacterium
CGACATGGTGGCCTATCGCGAAGGCATTCGAGCGCATTTGGCAGCCTCAATTGCGCTGGCTGAAAAAAGCCCTGGTGGTTTGTTGATGCCTAATCAATCGTTGTTGTATGCCGGACGCATTCATGCGTGCTCCAACTTACCGCAAATCATGCATATCGCGCGCGAATTGTGTGGTGGTCAGTTATGCGTGACCCCCAATGCGGCAGCTTTCACAAGCGCGGGCACCGAGAGCTGGTTGAAGAAGTTCTACACCCTCAACCAAAACTGGTTTGCTGATGATCGTCGTAAGTTGCTCGCGTTTGCGCGCGACTTATTGAATTCCGATTACGCCGGTCATCGACTCACCTTTGTGCAGTTTGCGCAGGCGCCGCACTTTAATCACTTGGCTGCGCTGTACAACAATTTTGATTTCGCAGGTCCGCTGGACTTAGTGAAGAAATGCGCAGATCTTTCGGATCGTGTGGATGCACAGGTCAGCCCTGTCGCCCCTAGCATTAAAACGGCTGCCTAACGCTTTGCAGTGATCCAAGCCCTTGTGGCTTGGATCATGGTTGAAGCCTGAACGAAAGAAACGCGCAATGCGGCAATCCGCTTTTGCAGGTGAACTGCGTGGCCCAGCGGTGTGGGGCCCAGAAATGGGCCAACGCGACGACTGGATACATGTGCTGAATGCAGCCGAAGTACAAGAGCTGTTGCACGCGGTGCAAGCGGTGCAACGGGCTGGCATCGAATGGCTTGAGCTCACGCGTGAACAGTTTGCGTTGCCATTGATCTCTGCGCGCTTACGCACCGTCTCAGAAGCCTTGGAATCAGGTTGTGGCATCGCCGTTGTGCGTGGCATCCCGCACGCTGAATTGGGCCAAGAAGGGATGCGCTTGGCCATTTGGGGCTTGGGGTTGCATCTAGGCACAGCGGTCTCGCAAAGCCGCTTTGGTGAATTGCTCGGTGAAGTGCGCGATTACGGCGAGGTGATGGGGCAAGCCACCTCACGCGGTTATCGCGCCGCAGGCAAACTACGTTTTCATACCGACCGCTGCGATGTTGTGGCGTTACTGTGCGTGCGTCAATCGCGTGGTGGCGGTGAAAGTCTCACGGTGAGCGTGCCGCATTTGCATAACGTATTGCGTGCGCAAGACCCCGAGGCGCTCGCATTGTTGTACGAAGATTGGTTTCATAGTCGACAAGGCGAAGGCCAGACGCATGAGCGACCTTGGTATCGCAATCCGATTTTTGCCGTGCACGCAGGCCAATTCACCACGCAGTACTCAAAAGCTTATGTGGAGAGCGCGAGTAAATTTAGCGAACTACCGCCGGTGACCGAACGCCAATGGGCGGTGCTTGATTTGTTGGCCGAGTTGGCCTATCGGGAATGTTTTACTTCGCGCATGCAACCGGGTGACTTGCAGTTGCTGAACAACCATCTGGCTTGGCATGCGCGTACCGATGTTGATGATTGGCCCGAGCCCGCACAAAAACGCATGTTGTATCGCTTGTGGTTATCGATGCCCAATAGTCGTCCGCTGCCGGATGATTTTGCAGAGCTGTGGGGCCCAACGGCTGCCGGTGCAGTGCGCGGTGGGGTGTTGAGTGCCACGGGCTATCGCAGTGCAGCGGAGTTGTTTCACTTGCGAGCGCAAAAAAAACTACCCGAACGCGCAGGTTGGCCACTCGAAAAACTCACGACGAGTTAAAGTCTCGTGTACGTTAGTTGAAAGTCATTTGCTAAAGGACGGTCGGTATGGCGCATTTGCGACTCAGAAAATTTAATACCCGCAATGTTTGGAAGGGACAGGATATTTCCAACGACCTGTCGATGGTGGTGCGTGCGGGTAACTTGGTGTTTGTGCGCGGTCAGACCGCGATGGATTTGAAGGGAAAAATTCACGGTATCAACGATCCGGGTGCGCAAACCGAAAACGCCATGCGTTGTTTAAAAACACTGCTTGAAGAAGC
>CAWUMP010000343.1:0-1922 GCA_963923385.1 uncultured bacterium
ACACAAGGAGTATCGTCGGCAGCGTCAGATGTGTATAAGAGACAGCTTCTGCAAAGGTCAGCGTGACCACCGACAATCCAGTAATCGACACTGAACGTAAATTGGTCTGACGTGGTACACCGCTCATCTCGCGTTCGATGGGTAGCGTGACACTACGCTCGACTTCTTCGGGTGCTAGCCCCGGCATTTGCGTCACGATTTGCACCTGTACGTCTTGCACATCCGGAAAGGCCTCGATGGGCAAATTTTCAAGTGCACGAAAACCAAACACCGCAAGCGCAAACGTCAACACCAGCACGAAGACGCGCTGATGCATGGCAAACGAAATCAGCCGATCAAACATCGCGCGCTAGCTACCCGAGGCCAACTCTGAAGCAAGTAACAATGCACCGCGCACCACCACGCGCTCGCCCTCTTTGATGCCCTCTGAAACATAACTAAATTCGCGGTCTTGCACTTCGAGTGTCACTTTTCGTTTTTCAAATACACCAGTTTCACGCTCGATAAAAACAAACGAATACAACCCATCACTCACCAACGCCGCGTTAGGAATCCGCCCCGCTGAGCGCCGCGCTTCGGCCAGTAGGCTCACGCGTGCATACATTTCTGGGCGTAACCGCAGCAGCTTATTGTCTACTTTGCAACGCACCTGTAAACGGCGTGTGGTCGGATCAACGGCGGGCGCAATACGCTCAACTGTTCCCGGAAATTTTTCATCTTTCCAAGCATCGACCTCAACAGACACCTCTTGTCCTACCCGCACTTTGCCGATGTGCGCTTCAGGCAAATCAACCAACACTTGTAAACGACGCAGATCTGTCACGATGAATAATGGATCCGCTAAATCTGGACGTACTTCCATCCCCGGATTGGCTTTTCGATCCACCACCACGCCCGCGATCGGTGTGGTTAAGGTCATGCGTTGACCAAGTAAATTGCCACCCCGTGGATTGAGATTGGCTAAACGCAACGCAGCGCGTTCTACTTCGGCGTGTGCTTGCGCTTGATCGGCTTCGACCGATTCCAGTTCGCGTCGCGACAACACACCACCTTCGGCTAATTCACGCGCACGGCGTAGCGCCAACGCTTTGCGGTTTTCATCTGCACGCGCCTTGAGTAAATCTGCTTGAGCCGCACCCAAATCAGGGGCATCTATCACTGCGAGCGCCGCGCCCGCTTTTACTTCATCCCCCAACAAGGTGCGCAGCTCAACCACACGGCCCGCAATCGGCGCGCTAACCCGCGCAGTGGCATTTTCATCAAACACAATACGCGCATTGAGTGGTTCCGCCAGCGGGACAGGAAACACAACCAAGGGCTCCACCGAAAGTAACGATAACTGCGATGCACCGTTCGGAAAGCGCAGCACACCAGGCTCTTTGGCATGTACTTGCGGCGGCTCAGGAGCCACCGCAAGTGCGGGACCACGGTTCTTGTACCAAGCAACCGTCATTGCAATTCCTGCCCCAACTAGCAATAGCAACATCAGCCACAGCAAACGTTTATTTTTCATGCGAATCCGATCACAACAAATCAGGGCGCGGCACTTGTGCTTGCCGCAGTGATACTGGCACGCCAAGCATATAAGGCACGTGCATGCTCTGCGCGTGCGGCCAATGCTTCGAGTTGTACAGCGCGTAAGGTGCGACGTGCATCCAACACTTCAAGCACCGAAGTGGCGCCGCGCGCAAACGCAAATTCAGCGGCTTCGGCGGTACGCCGTGCGGCTTCTAACAAACTGCCTTCATAGCGCTCGACACGTTCCCCTGCGGCGCGCAAATCGCTGTCGGCGCGCGCGATTTCGGTCGCTGCCGCAGCGCGCACGCGTGAGAGTTGATCGAGTGCTGCATTTCGATCAACCTCAGCGCGCTGAATATCGCCAGAAAAATCGTTGCCAAAAAATAAAGGCACGGATACGCCAA
>CAWUMP010000344.1:0-1915 GCA_963923385.1 uncultured bacterium
TCTGGTCTCGTGGGCTCGGAGATGTGTATAAGAGACAGTTTCTTACGTTTGGCAGACGTAATAATTTGATAAAAATTGATCAGCGACCGCGCGAGGCGAGGCTTGGTGCTTTAGCGAAGAACTGTCTGACGTTTTAGGACAGACGCACCGGACGGTTCAGGGCAGAAGCACCTGTCGCTTAGGCGCGCACACACTGTGCAGCAAGCCGAGCCGCTTGGGCATTCGACCCCGCCACAATCACGCCGGCAGCGCGTAGGCGTTCCACTTGCACACGAAAGTTTTGTGGGTCTGCATCCGTACCAGTCACTGATGCAATGATCGGTACATCACTCGATCCCACCGATCGGAGTGCGTTGACAATCAATCCAGCTGGATCCGCGTGTGCGCCATATCCAATCACCAAATCAAGCATCACTGCAGCGGTGTCTGCGGCGGCAAGTACCTGTAACAACAATTCATTGCGTAGGTCGGGCTCAATCATCGGATGCGGGCGACCACGCGTGTAATCGTCATCACCCAAATCAATCATGGTATGCGCTGCGCCTTGCGGTCGATCGACATGCGATGCGCCCGGCACGGGCACATTCGATTGCACATCGGCAAGTCCAAGTTCTGCCAAAACGATTTGCGCTTCACTGCATAACGTGCCGCCACAAAACAATCCACGCAGCCAGCCTGAGCGTGTTGCCAACGTGGTTGCCCCCGCATCATCCAACGCACGCCCAAGCACCGCTTGTACCGCGGCACTCAGCGTTGCTGCGTGCGTCACGTGCTTTGGTAATTGCATGCTGGGTGCACCCAATAAACACAAAGTCACTGGTTTTTTACAAGCACTTGCACGGGCCACGATACGCGTCGTCACTGTTGCGGCGGGTGGTTTTGAAATAATCACGATATGTCGTGTGGCTGGGTCAGCTTCGAGCGCATCAAACGCGGCCATTGTCATTAATCCACCCACGGCCTCTTTTAGATCGCGCCCGCCCACGCCGATGCCATGAGAAACACCACGACCGTTACGTGCAAGTAACGTACTGACCTCTTGTAAGCCCGTACCCGATGCAGCAATCAAGCCAACATCACCCCGTGGCACCACGTTAGCAAACGCAACCGGCGCACCAGCAATCAGTGCTGTGCCGCAGTCCGGACCCATCATCAGCAATCCACGCGAGATCGCAAATTGTTTGAGTGCGATTTCATCTTCAACTGATACGTTGTCGGAGAACATCATCACGTGCAATCCGCGTGCAAGGGCGGCACGCGCTTCGGCTGCTGCAAATTCTCCAGGCACAGAAATCACCGCTAAATTTGCATTTGGCATGATCTCTAAGGCTGCGCGCATCGAACGCACCGTGGTCATACCGGTATCAGCACTGGCTTGTGCACCACCAGAGAGCCGAGCTTCGGATTCATTCAGCGCGGCTGTTGCACGTGCCGCATCAACCGCACGAATTGCAATAATTAAATCATCGGCCTGCGCCTTCGCACCTTCGACATCCAATAAACCAGAACCTTCTAACAACGCACGATTACTCGGCGTGCCAATCATCAACGACGCTTCCAGTACGCCGTCGATTGCATTCAGGGCGCGCGAAATTCGCATCAATGCCACTGAGTCCGCGTAAAAGCCGCGACGTACTCGGTTAACCACCACACTCACGACGACACTCCCAAGGTGAGCGCAAACGCTTTCAAGCCTTGTTCAAAGCACGCCAGCGGCGCACGCGATACGCCGGCACCCACCTGACCCACTCCCGGTTGTCGATGTGCAATGCCGGTATTGATGGCCGGTTGTATGCCTGTTTCAACCACGCGACGGACATCAATGCCTGTGGGTACACCTTCAAAATCTAATGCAGGGATGGTCCATTTTGGATTGCGCGCAAGCGTGATTTCAGACATCGCACGCGTGAAGCCC
>CAWUMP010000345.1:0-1903 GCA_963923385.1 uncultured bacterium
CGGTATGGCTATCACGAAGGATTAGCGGCTGCATCGATTTGTGCCGGCGGTACCTTGGGCATTTTGATTCCGCCCTCGGTCATCATGGTGATTTACGGTGTGATGACAGGCACCGATGTCGCGAAATTATTTATCGCTGGATTGGTGCCAGGCGTATTGGCGATTGCGTTGTACGCGCTCACCATACAAGTGTTGGTTTGGCGTAATCCAAGCGCAGGACCCAGCGCAGAGCGTATTCCGTTGACGCAAGCAATTCGCGCCTTTACGCATGTGTGGCCAGTACTGGCGCTATTTTTGTTGGTCATGGGTGGGCTGTACTTGGGCGTGTTTACTGCCACAGAAGGTGGCGCGATTGGCGCCTTTGGTGCTTTTTGTTTTGCGTGGTGGCGTGGGACCCTCAATTGGCAATCACTCATGGAGTGCGCGATTGAAACTGCACGTACTACCGGTGCTTTGTTTGCGATTTTGATTGGCGCGCTGTTGTTTTCGCAGTTCATGAATTTTGCCGGCTTACCCAATGCGCTTAAAGATGCTGTGACTGCGTTAGGGATGCAACCGTTACTCGTGATCAGCATGATTTTGTTGCTCTATATCGTGTTGGGGACCTTTTTTGAAGAGCTGTCGATGATTTTGCTCACGGTGCCCATTTTTTATCCGTTGGTGGTGAGCTTGGGGTTTGATCCAATCTGGTTCGGCATCGTGATTGTGATGGTGGTGGAGTTGGGCTTGATTAGCCCACCGGTGGGTATGAATTTATTTGTCGTGCAATCGATGTTGAAAACCCCGCTCAGCGTGTTGTGGCGGTGGATCACGCCGTTTGCCATTGCTGATGTGGTGCGCTTGGCTGTGGTGGTGCTGGTGCCACAGTTGGTGTTGTTTTTGCCGCAACTGATGAAGTAATTTTTAAACCTCTCGACCAAGAAACGATTGCTATGTCCGCTCGCTACGCCATTGAAATTACGCCCCCTGATATTTCGATGTACCGCGCCGGCAACACCGGTGTCGATTACGTGCATGTGTTTGATTCGGGTCGGCCCGGACCCAACGTGATGGTCCAAGCCCTGACGCATGGCAATGAGCTTTGTGGCGCGATCGCGCTCGATTGGTTGATGCATCTCGGGATACAACCTCAGATCGGTCAGCTCACCTTGGCGTTTGCCAATGTGGAAGCGTTTGCGCGCTTTGACTTTAATGATCCCGACCGCTCGCGTTATATCGATGAAGACTACAACCGCACATGGGCAGACGAGGTGTTATTCGGTACGCGTGATACGGTAGAAACGCGTCGAGCGCGATTATTACGCCCATTTGTTGATGCTGCCGACTATCTGTTGGATTTGCATTCGATGCATGAAAACTGTCGGCCTATCATGGTGTGCGGGACCAGCGAAAAAAGTGTTGCCTTTGCGCGCAAGCTCGGTGTGCCTGCGGATTTGTTGATCGATACCGGTCATCCCGCAGGCTTACGGATGATCGAGCGTGGTGGTTTTGGCGATGCCAACAACCCCCGTACCGCGGTGCTGATTGAGTGTGGTCAGCATTGGGAAAAAAGTGCTGCAGATGTCGCGATCGATACCACGGTACGTTTTCTTGAAGTGACAGGCATGGTCGATGCATCGTTTGCCGCGCAGCATCGACGCATTACGCCCCCAGCACGACAACGGTTGGTGCGCGTGACTGAAGCGGTGGTGGCCAAGACCATGAACTTTCGATTCACGGGGGATTACCGAGGACTCGAGGTCTTTTCTCAAGGCGCGCTGATTGCGACCGATGGCGATACCGCGTGGCATGCACCCTATGATGACTGCGTGTTAGTGATGCCTTCGCTGGCGCACTTAAAGCCTGGAACCACGATGGTGCGCTTAGGCAGATACGCTGATTGAAGCGTGACTGCCTACATGTG
>CAWUMP010000346.1:0-1875 GCA_963923385.1 uncultured bacterium
GTTCATTACACTGAAAAACCTTGCCTAGCTAAGGGTAGAATTGAGTAAATATTACAGGTTCTCGCGCCAGTCTTTGAAAAGATACCCAAAGGATTCATGAGCCATGCTCCTGATGATCGATAACTACGATTCTTTCACCTACAACCTCGTGCAATATTTTGGTGAGCTCGGTGAGGATGTGCGTGTGTATCGCAACGATGAAATTACGCTCGATGCCATTGCTGCACTAAAACCGCAGCGCATCGTGTTGTCACCTGGACCGTGTACGCCAAACGAGGCGGGTGTGACCTTGGGCGTGATTCAGCGGTTAGCTGGCACGTTCCCAATATTAGGGGTGTGTTTGGGTCATCAAGCAATTGGTCAAGCGTTTGGTGGACAAGTTGTGCGCGCGGGCAAAGTGATGCATGGCAAGGTGTCGCATATCCGACATCAAAACACCGGTGTGTTTCGTGGTTTACCGCAAGACTATGCAGCCACCCGTTATCACTCGTTGGTGATTCAACGTGCGAGTTTGCCCGAGTGTTTAGAAGTCACCGCGGTGTCTGAAGACGACGAAATTATGGGTGTGCGTCATCGCACATTACCGGTAGAAGGCGTGCAGTTTCATCCCGAAGCAATTCTGACGGAGCACGGACACGCGTTACTCAAGAATTTTTTAAGCGAGACATCGGCATGAGTATCACCATTGCCCAAGCGCTGCAGCGCTTGGTTGAGCATCGCGAAATTTTTCATGACGAGATGTTGCATCTGATGCGACAAATCATGCGCGGTGAACTCGCCGCGACGCAGATTGCCGGCTTGATCATGGGCTTGCGCGTAAAAAAAGAAACCGTTGGTGAAATTGCCGCCGCGGCACAAGTCATGCGCGAATTTGCAACGACCGTGCCGGTTGCAGATGCGACGCGCTTGGTCGACACGTGCGGCACCGGTGGCGATGCAGCGCATACGTTTAATGTTTCGACCGCTGCTGCATTTGTCGCGGCGGCGGCTGGCGCACGCGTGGCTAAACATATGGGACGATCGGTGTCTTCTGCCAGTGGGAGCGCCGATGTGTTGGAAGCTTTAGGCGTGAATATCGCATTGACGCCTGAACAAGTTGGGCGCGCCATCGATACAGTTGGCTTGGGATTTATGTTTGCGCCGACGCATCACAGCGCAATGAAATACGCAGCACCGGTACGCAAAGAATTGGGTGTACGCACCTTATTCAATATTTTGGGGCCACTCACCAATCCTGCGGGTGCAGCCAACCAAGTGATGGGTGTGTTTCATCCGGATTTGGTGGGCATTCAAGTGCGGGTGCTACAACGGTTGGGCGCTCGGCACGTGATGATCGTGCACGGTGTTGAAGGCTTGGATGAACTTTCGATTGCCGGCGAGACCATGGTCGGTGAGCTGAAAGGAGGGCAGGTGTTGGAGTACATCGTGGAGCCAGCGCAGTTTGGATTACAAACGCATCCCACGCGCGCGATTCAGGTTGGTAGCGTTGAAGAATCCAAAGAAATTATTCAAGCGGTGTTGGCCAATCAACCCGGACCTGCTCGCGATATCGTGGCGCTCAATGCCGGCGCGAGCGTGTATGTGGCTGGCGCAGCGGCGAGTTTGGCCGAGGGCGTGAGTAAAGCGCAAGCGGTGATCGCCAGTGGTGCTGCGCAAGACAAGTTGATTGCTTATCAGGCCTATGCAGCCGCATGTCGCGGATGAATTTGCGATGAGCGATATCCTGCAAAAAATTCTGACAACCAAGCGCGAAGAAATCGCCGCGGCAAAGCAGCGCACATCGCTTGCTACCATCGAAGCACAAGCGCGTGCGCAAACGCAGCCACGCGAATTTTTTGGCGCATTAAAGGCAAAGATTGCGCTCGGTCACGCCGC
>CAWUMP010000347.1:0-1870 GCA_963923385.1 uncultured bacterium
TCTCGGGCGAAGTGCCGGTCAGTTTTCAATTACTACCGAACGTTGTTGGTCAGATCAAAGCCGGCCAAATTCGTGCGCTTGCTGTCGCGAGCACAAAACGGTTACCCGCGTTACCGAACGTGCCAACAGCAGGAGAACTGGGCGTTAAAGGCTACGAGTCTGCAGCCTGGTTTGCGTTTGTTGCACCAAAGGGTACTCCACGCGCGATCGTTGATCGCGTAAATAAAGAAATCGCGAGTGCCATGGCCGACCCGGCGGTGCGCGCGCGCTTTAACGAGCTCGGCGCAGAACCACACGCGAGCTCACCAGAAGAGTTAGCTCGGTTTATCAGTGCAGAAGTCACAAAATGGCGCGGCATTATCACTCGCGGTGGAATCACCATCGACCCGCAGTGAGCGTCTTAAAGGCGGGCGTGTGCGTTGTTCGTCAGGCCGTCGCGATCGGCTCATCCACAAACAACTGATACGTCTGCCGCTTAGGTTTGTCACGATCTTCGGGCAGCACATAACTGATTGACGTTTTTCCACCCAACAACGCCGCCGGCAAAATCATCACGCGCGCAAAGGCCGTGAGTTCGGTTTCCGAGGCATTGGCCAACACGGGGTCAGGACCGGATTCAAACCAAGGCTCACCTGGTTTGATATTTAATTCATGGCCGGCACTGGCCACCTTGAGTGCGCCGTTTAACAAACAACGAATCCCTGGCCCCTGATGGGTATGCGTTAGAGCTACGCCGCCGAGCGGGAAATCCACGCGATCACAACGCATTAACCACGCTTGTTTTGCATCGATACTTAACTCGGAAACCATGGTTGCCCCGTTGGGCACTGCATCGCGATGCAACTCCCAGCGGTAAATTTCTGCATCCGTTTTACCAACGACCACCCGGACTGCACCCACACTGCCATGCCACGCGGCATTGGGCGCGAGCGTAGCCAACACACCAGCAGCACGAATCGTTGGCGCACCAACGCGCGTGTAAATGGCACGCGGCACAGCAGCATCAAAGGTGTGCTCGGAACCGGCGTGCAGTTGATCGCGAAAGAAAACAAGCTTCAGCATCGTGCCACTCCATAGATGTTTATTCTTGGAGTATAACGCCGCGCCGCTAGGCGGCCGCGGATGCGCCTTTTTCAAAGCGCATCACGCCGTTTTTCCAATCAACCTGAATGGTGTCTTTGGGCAAGAAACGGCCTTCCAAAATCGCTTTCGCAAGTGGATTTTCGATTTCGGATTGCACCGCGCGCTTGAGGGGTCGTGCGCCATACACTGGATCAAAACCAACTTTCGCCAATTCATTCAGCGCCGACTCAGACACCACCAATCCGTACTCCATTTTGGCTAACCGCGCCTTCAGGATCTGCAACTGGATACCAGCAATGGATTTGATGTTGGCTTCATCCAAGCCATGGAAGACCACCACTTCGTCAATGCGATTGACGAATTCTGGACGGAAATGATTTTTCACTTCAGCCATGACTGCCAGTTTGACAACACCATAATCGCTTCCCGACATCTGTTGAATCATTTGCGATCCAAGATTTGAGGTCATCACCACCACCGTATTCTTAAAGTCCACGGTGCGACCCTGACCATCAGTTAAGCGACCGTCGTCTAACACTTGCAGAAAGACGTTAAAGACATCCGGATGCGCCTTTTCAACTTCATCAAACAAGATCACTGAATACGGTTTACGACGCACCGCCTCAGTCAACGCGCCGCCTTCGTCATAGCCCACATAGCCCGGAGGCGCACCAATCAGGCGCGAGACCGAATGTTTTTCCATGTACTCCGACATATCGATCCGGATTAGATGATCTTCGGAATCAAATAAAAAATTGGCGAGCGACTTGCATAATTCGGTCTTACC
>CAWUMP010000348.1:0-1862 GCA_963923385.1 uncultured bacterium
GGATACACGCTACCGGTGTACCCCTACCGCACGCCCCCCGAACTCATGGGTACCGCACCCCCCCTTTATCCGGTGGTGATTGCCGGTGGTGGGCTTGGCGGACTCACGGCAGCGTTGGAACTTGCCACGCATAACATCCCCGTCGTTGTACTCGACGAAGATGACACCGTCGGCGCCGCCGGATTGTCATCGCGTGGTATCTGCTACGCACAACGCAGTCTAGAAATATTGGACCGTTTTGGTGTGGCCGAACGTATTCGCGCCAAAGGAATCACTTGGAATGAAGGCGATGTCTATCGCGGTGACATGCATTTGTATCGCTTTGATTTACAGCCTGAACGCGGCGCCAAATTTCCGGCATTTATTAACCTGCAACAATTTTATGTCGAACAATATTTAGTCGAGTCAATTGCACAACACACGCATATCGACTTACGCTGGAAAAACCGTCTCACCGGCGCAACACAACACGCCGATCACGTACACATTGAAGTCACCACGCCAGAAGGCGCCTATTCACTCAAGGCGCAATACCTTATCGGTGCCGATGGCGCGCATAGCGTGGTTAGAGACCATATTGGCGCGCGGGATGCGGAATCCAGTTTGTTTGAAGATTACTGGTGTATCGCCGACGTCCGCATGCAACCAACCATGCAAGCCGTGCGCAAAGCTTACCTAGATAATCCACTGAATGATGGTGGCGCCATTTGGTACCACCAAATGGCGGATGGCATTTGGCGCACTGATTGGCAAATTAGTCATTACCAAGATCCCGATCAAGAAGCGACACCCGAACGAGCTATTGAGCGCTTAAAGAAACTTTTACCCGACACACCATTTGAACTTGTGTGGGTTGGACCTTGGCGTTTTCGCAAACGCTACCTCGAGCGTATGCGCTATGGGCGCGTGTTTTTTCTTGGGGATGCCTCAGCACAACACTCGCCCTTTGGAGCACGCGGCGGTAACCGTGCCATTCAAGATGCCAACAACCTGTGCTGGAAGTTAGCGCTGGTACTGCAAGGCAAAGCAAACGATACGCTGTTGGAAACGTATCATATTGAACGACACGCTGCGGCCCGCGAAAACGTTGAACTTGCCTCGCGCAGCGCTATTTTTATTGGACCCGAAACAGATGGACAGCGTCTGTGTCGCGACGCCATTTTGGATTTAGCGCAACACCATGCGTGGGCACGCGCTTGGGTAAATACGGGACGATTAAGTGTTGGAACGCACTACACTCATTCGCCATTGAATCACACGCAAATGAATAAGCTCACCGGCCCGTTACCCGGCGCGGTAGCACCCGATGCAACGACTGATCACGGCTTCTTCACCGAAAAACTACAAGGCCAATTTAGTGTGATTTGGTTTGGTTGTGAGCAACAGCCGAGCGATTGGCAACCACCAACACAAATCAAGGTGCACACCCAAGCGATCGCAGCAATGCAACACGCCATGCTATTTGAACGCTATGGCGTCAATCAGCAAGCCACCTACGTTTTTCGCCCGGACGGCCACGTTCTAGCGCGTTTTGATGGGATTGAAACAACGAAAGCGAGTGAGGCAATCGCGACTGCCTTGAACCCCAATCTCAATGCAACGACGCCAACCCCAAAAGAAAGCGCAAACCCAATGAATGAATTAGCCCGAGATCGTCTCTACGACGCCTTTGCTGAGGCAATTGATCGCACCCCACCAGCAGAGCGAGAACGAATGCTGACCCGCTTGGCGATTAGCCTCATGCAAACCAGCGCTAATCCAGAACAAGCGATGCAATCGATCGCGCAAGCTAGCGCTTCTGCACCGCAAAACAATTTGACCGCAGAACGCAGCCCCGCGTAAAATCATGTGCTGTACTAGTA
>CAWUMP010000349.1:0-1860 GCA_963923385.1 uncultured bacterium
CACTTTGCAGCGTTTAGCGACATGATGCACCGCACCGCACCTTGGGATGCGGTGTGGCATTTACCCGCCATGAGTGTGGGCGTTCGTACGCAAGCCGACAAGCTTTCAGAGATTGCATTCTTGCCTTTGCACACCGCAGAACGAGCGCCGCGCAATGGCTTGGCTGCGAAAGTCATTCAACAACTCGAGCGCTATCAACTCGACCCCGATGCACCGTTTGATTTACCGTTGGCAGAGGCGGGGACGGTGTTTCGACGCCGAGTATGGGCGTGTATCGCATCAACACCGCGGGGTCGTACGCAAACGTATGGTGAGATTGCGCGTGCACTGCGTTCATCGGCGCGTGCGGTTGGTCAGGCTTGCGGCGATAACCCGTATCCGATTGTCATTCCTTGCCACCGTGTGGTGTCTGCGCAGGGCTTGGGTGGATTTGCGCATCAGGCAAACGGTGCATTGATTGAGGCGAAACGATGGCTGCTCGCGCACGAGGGCGTGCACCACTAAACGATGCCGCGGCGCTGTCCGCGGAGAACGCTGCGCACATCGACCTTTTTTGCGATGCGCTGTGGCTAGAAGATGGTTTGGCAAAAAATACGCTCGAGGCCTATCGACGCGACTTGCAGCAATTTGCCCATTGGTTGCAACACGTAGCGCGTCCGACGGTATGTGAAGTGCAAGAAGCCGATGTACGCGCTTATTTTGTCGCGCGTCATCAAACACCGGTGTTACCCAGTGCCGCTTCAGATGCGCGCGTGTTGTCCACCCTGCGACGGTTTTATGCTTGGGCTGTGCGTGATCAACACAGCAACGTCGACCCGACGCAAAAAATTGATCCCCCTAAACGTGCGCCACGGTTTCCTAAAACGTTATCTGAAGCCGATGTGGAGGCCTTACTTGCTGCGCCAAATCTTGAAACCACGCGTGGCTTACGCGATCGGGCGATGCTCGAAGTGTTGTATGCCTGTGGCCTGCGTGTCTCCGAGTTAGTGGGCTTGCCAATCCACGCAGTCGATTTAAAAGCCGGTGTGCTTCGCGTGACTGGCAAAGGCAGTAAAGAGCGTTTGGTGCCGCTGGGTGAAGAAGCGGTGCGTTGGGTGATGCGTTATCTTGAAACGGCGCGTCCAAGTTTATTGCAGCAACGCACGAGCGATGCACTGTTTGTCGGACCTAGCGCGCACGCTTTAACGCGTCAATCTTATTGGCAAACGCTCAAGCGTTACGGTGCGCAGGTGATCCCGCAAAAGGCACTCTCGCCGCATGTGCTACGCCATGCGTTTGCCACGCATTTAATTAATCATGGTGCTGATTTGCGTGTGGTGCAGATGTTGTTGGGACATGCAGATATTTCAACCACGCAGATTTATACCCATGTGGCGCGTGAACGTTTGCGGCAACTGCACGCCAAACATCATCCGCGAGGAACTTCGTCTTGAAACGCCCGAGCCATTCCGAAACCCCCGCGACGCAGATGCTGCGCGCGCATCAAGTGGTGTACGAAGAATTTTTTTATACCTACGTTGAACAAGGTGGAACCGCCGTGTCTTCGACGGCTTTGGGCGTGCCAGAACATGCAGTGGTTAAAACGCTAGTGATGCAAGATGAAGAGGCGCGCCCATTGATTGTATTGATGCACGGCGACCGTATGGTCTCCACCCGCAATTTGGCGCGACAAATACAACGTAAACGAATCTCACCGTGTGCCCCGGACGTAGCGCAGCGTCATTCGGGTTATCAAGTGGGTGGCACTTCGCCATTTGGCTTACGTAAAAGCATGCCCCTTTGTATGGAGCGCAGCATATTGCAATTGCCGCGCCTATGGATCAATGGCGGTCGGCGCGGTTTTTTGGTGGCACTCGATCC
>CAWUMP010000350.1:0-1805 GCA_963923385.1 uncultured bacterium
AGTTGATTGATCTGGCTGACTATGTCGCCGTTAACGATTACGAAGGAAAAATGCTTGAAGAAAAAACTGGGCATTCTTTAGAAAAAATCGCCACGCGTGTACAAGCCTTAATTCAAACCATGGGTGGCGAAGGTTCAGTAATTCACGCCAAGGGCAAAACCGTGTCGATTCCTGTGGTTCCTGCTGATGCGGTACTCGATCCAACAGGCTGTGGTGATGCCTATCGTGCAGGCTTGCTCTATGGCATCACGCAAGCGTGGGATTGGGAAAGCACCGGGCGACTGGGCGCGCTACTTGGATCGATCAAAATTGCACATCGTGGTGCACAGAATCATGCACCCAGTCGTGATGCATTAGCCGCTGCATTTAAACAAGCATTCGGTTACGCCGCGCTTTAACTCAGCCTTACTGGCCGCATGAGCACACGTTCGTCGATGCAGCGCGCAGGGCGAACGTTGCGCTTATTGCTGCATTTGTTGCGCGGCATTTTAATTTTGTGGCGTACGCAACCACCGCTTGATGGAATGCTGCTTGCACAAGCCGTGCAGCGTTGGTCGCATCAGTTGGTGCAGATCGTCGGTGTCAACATTGTGGTTCACGGTGAAGCACCGCCACAGGGCTTACTTGTACTCAACCACATTTCGTGGCTTGATGTGTTTGTGCTCAATGCGATCGCGCCCAGTCATTTTGTTGCTAAGTCAGAAATTGCGGCTTGGCCACTGATTGGATATCTGTGCCGGCATACCCAAACACTGTTCATCGAGCGCGGTAAACACCATGCCGCGCGTTCTGCAAACACGGCGATCAAACATTGGCTACATCGTGGTGAGCGCGTGGCAATTTTTCCGGAAGGTACAACATCCTATGGCGAGGATGTGTTGCCCTTTCACCCGGCGCTGTTGCAGTCCGCGATTGATTTAGCTGCGTACGTTCATCCGGCAACACTGCGCTATACCGATGTCAACGATGCACACACAATTGCTCCAAGCTTTGTTGGTGAACAAACACTTGCGCAATCGTTGTGGACGCTGCTCGGTGAGCGACACATCACCGCGCACATTCATTTTGCAACCGGCTTGATGGCGGGTGGAGCGCATCGTCGCAGCTTAGGCAACGCGTTACGTGAAGTTATTCGTGCGCCACTGCATACCCCGGTGAAGGCACCTGAAACACCATCGCATCTTCAAGACGCAACGCACTCAACGCGCCACCCCACACACAGCCCGTATCAATCGCGCAAACCGTTGGCGTGAGGTGTAAACCCAGTGCTGACCAGTGTCCACACACCACGCGTGTGTCCCGCGGGTATTGCAGAGGCACATCAAACCACGGCAGATAATCAATCGGTGCTTGTTGGGGTGTGCCTTTAAATTGCAACTGCATGCGTCCATCCATCGAACACAAGCGCATACGTGTAAACGCGTTCACGATAACCCGATGGCGTGGTGCACCGCTTAGGCTGTCTTGCCAAACGTTGGGCTCACTGCCATACATGCTTGAGAGCAGCGCACGATAGTCTGATCCCCGCAGCTGCACTTCGATTTCGTGTGCGAGCGCTGTTGCTTGTGCGATCGACCAACTCGGTAGTAGCCCAGCATGCACCATCGTCCAATCTGCCGCCCGATGTATCAACGGTTGTTGACGTAGCCAATCCAGCAGTTCGGCACGGTCGTGGGCGTTGAGTATGTCTTGCACCGTGTCATCTGCCCGTGATGCGGCCACGCCTTCGGCCACACTCAACAAATGCAAGTCGTGATTACCGAGCACCGTCACAGCATGCGGTCCAAGCGAACGCACAAACCGTA
>CAWUMP010000351.1:0-1788 GCA_963923385.1 uncultured bacterium
ATTGGCAAACGCGCCAGACAACGGGTCAATATAGGCAATGCGTAGGGTTTCTGCAGCGGCGGGTTTGGGGGCTTGGGCACTGGCACTCAACGTAAACAGGGTGGCGAGTGTGCCAAGTGCAGCGCAACGAATGATCGGGTGCATGCGGGTCTCCTCGATGACGGGCGTTGGTTGAAACCAACTGTATGTTGTGACGTGTTGCGGTGCGAAGCAGGTGCTTGATCATGGTAGACGTGGACTTGCATACGGGTCAAGCATCGCGCGGGCTATACTTGTTGAATCGCGCTATGCAGCATGAAACTGCGTCCTGACCCCCGTTGCATCCTGAGAGTCGTGCGTTGCGTGATCGAGCCAATAATGTTTTCAAGGAGCCTATTGCATGCATGGTTTGATGATGGATACACCGCTGTTGATCAGCGATTTGATTCGACACGCCGATCGGCACCACGGCGCCACAGAAATTGTCTCTCAGCGCGTGGAATCACCGCTGCTCGATGGCAGTGCGCCACGACATCGTTACACCTATCACGATGCCCATGCGCGCGCGCAGCGCTTGGCCAATGCGTTGGCGAGCTTGGGTATCGGCGCCAGCGATCGCGTGGCGACGCTCGCTTGGAATGGGTTTCGGCATTTCGAGTTGTATTACGCGGTGTCTGGCGTGGGGGCGGTCATACACACCATTAATCCGCGGCTCTTTGCAGAGCAAATTATTTATATCGCCAATCATGCAGAAGATCGCGCACTGTTTGTCGACTTAACGTTTGTGCCGTTGATCGAAAAAATTGCCGCTAGCCTCACCACGGTGAAGCACATCGTGGTGATGACCGATCGCGCCCATATGCCAGCCACGCAGCTGCCGAATGTGCTGTGTTTTGAAGACTTGATCGAAGCCGCGCACGCGCACTTCGACTGGCCGCAAATGGATGAGCACATGGCCTCTAGCTTGTGCTACACCTCGGGGACCACGGGCAATCCGAAGGGCGTGTTGTATAGCCATCGCAGCACGCTGTTACATGCGTTTGCTGCCGCATTACCAGATGCCTTGAATTTGTCAGCGCGTGATGTGATTTTGCCAGTGGTGCCAATGTTTCATGTCAATGCGTGGGGCTTACCGTATAGCTGCGCGTTAACGGGCGCCAAACTGGTCTTTCCTGGCCAGCATTTGGATGGCCGTAGTTTGCATACGTTATTTGAAACCGAGCAAGTCACGATGAGCGCAGGCGTGCCCACGGTCTGGCTGGGTCTATTGAATTACATGCAAGAAAACAAGTTACGTTTCTCTTCATTGCGCGCGGTGGTGATTGGTGGTTCAGCCTGTCCCCCAGCGATGCTCAATGCATTTCAAGACGGCTTTGGTGTGCAAGTGATCCACGCTTGGGGTATGACCGAAATGAGTCCATTGGGTACGGCGGCTACGTTCAAAGCCAAGCATGTGCAGGCCGATGCGAAGACGCGTCACGCGGTACAAAGTAAACAAGGGCGTGTGCTGTTTGGTGTGGACATGAAGATCGTCGATAGCGATGGCAACACCTTGCCCAATGATGGCCAGGCCTTTGGTGACTTACATGTGAAGGGCCCGTGGGTCACGCAAACATACTTTAAAAACGAAGGCGGTGATCCTTTGCGGGATGGCTGGTTTCCGACCGGTGATGTGGCCACGATTGATGCCGATGGATACATGCAAATCACCGATCGATCCAAAGACGTGATTAAGTCTGGCGGTGAATGGATTAGTTCGATTGACTTAGAAAATATTGCCGTGGCGCATCCAGACATTGCAGAGGCCGC
>CAWUMP010000352.1:0-1777 GCA_963923385.1 uncultured bacterium
GGGCTCGGAGATGTGTATAAGAGACAGGTACCCATGAGTTCGGGGGGCGTGCGGTAGGGGTACACCGGTAGCGTGTATCCAGGCATCGCGTTGGGCTGAAATCGAGTGGGCGTCATCGCATCTTGCGTCGGGGGCAAAGAAGACATGCTATCAAAGCTCGGCATCAAATCGGTGGATGAGCAACGTACAATAGCGCTCTTTGTGCTCTAGGTTTCCGCATGATTCGCACTCGCTTTGCGCCAAGTCCGACAGGGTTTTTGCATATCGGTGGTGCCCGTACGGCACTTTTTTCGTGGGCCTTTGCTCGCCGTCATGGTGGCCAGTTTATTTTGCGCATCGAGGACACGGATCTCGAGCGTTCTACGCAAGCTTCAGTAGATGCCATTTTAGATTCGATGCGTTGGTTGGGTATCGATTGGGACGAGGGACCGGCGTTTCAAATGCAGCGTTTGCCGCGTTATCGGGCAATCGCTGATCAGTTGATTGCTGCGGGTCACGCGTACCCGTGTTGGGCCAGTCGAGAAGAGCTCGATGCGATGCGAGAAACACAACGCGCCAAGGGCGAAAAACCACGCTACGACGGTCGTTGGCGCCCCGAGCGCGCGAAGGCAGCTGGACGCATCGCGCCAACCGATCGTGCACCGGTGATTCGTTTTCGTACGCCGGACCACGGCACGGTGGGATGGAATGATTTAGTCAAAGGCCCGATTGAGTTTCCTAATGCAGAGCTAGATGATCTAGTTATCTTGCGTGCCGATGGTGTACCCACGTATAACTTTGGCGTTGTTGTCGATGATTTGGATATGCAAATGACGCACGTGATTCGTGGCGATGATCATGTGAATAACACGCCGCGCCAAATTCATATTTTTAATGCGCTCGGTGCAGCTTTGCCATTGTTTGGTCATGTGCCAATGATTCTTGGCGCTGATGGAGGGCGTTTGTCTAAGCGACACGGCGCGGTCAGCGTTACACAGTATCGCGATGCGGGCTATTTACCTGAGGCATTCAATAATTATTTGGCCCGCTTAGGCTGGTCGCATGGAGATGAAGAAGTATTTTCAATGGCGCAATTTATTGAATGGTTTAACTTGCAACACGTGTCACGGTCTCCAGCGCGTTTTGATACTGAAAAATTAGATTGGTTAAATCAGCATTACATCCAGCGGGCAGATGACACTCGATTGGCTCACTTGGTTGCGCCACTACTTTTGGCGATGAAGATCGACAGCGCTGCGGGACCCAAGCTGAGCGCCGTGGTTGCGCTACTCAAAGACCGCGCAACGACTATTCAACATTTAGCGGAAGCGGCGACGTTGTTTTATGTTGATCCTTCGATGAATCAGCAGCAGCGTGTAACGCATCACAATCAAACGGTGCGTCCTGCGTTACTTGCGTTACGCACCGAACTGGCTGGTCTGGCGCATTGGGATCGAGCCACATTAAGCGCTGTCATCAAGAAGGTGTTGGCAGAATCCAAGTTAAAAATGCCGCATTTAGCGATGCCCTTACGCGTGTTGCTCACGGGCCGAGAGCAAACGCCTGCCATTGATGCGGTGCTTGAACTACTTGGGCGTGATGTGGTGCTTTCGCGACTCGATCGCGCGCTCGCGGAGGCGATTCCTTCTTAGCCAGGTGCGTATTTGGTTTTAATTGCAGAAAAGACCGGACCTGTATATACTCCTGCCCCTTGCGTGGGGGGTATAGCTCAGCTGGGAGAGCGCTTGCATGGCATGCAAGAGGTCACCGGTTCGATCCCGGTTACCTCCACCACCGA
>CAWUMP010000353.1:0-1759 GCA_963923385.1 uncultured bacterium
TGTTCCTCTTGTATATGCCTGCTTGCTCGGTCTAGTCGGGCTTCCACACTTGACCAATGGAGACACTGGTGAGTTTTTTACGGCGTCCATACCAAAGATTAGCCAATGCGCGCGCCACCACCACCGCTGAAAACATCGAGGTCAAAATGCCCAGGCAGTGAACAACTGCAAAACCGCGAATCGGCCCCGAACCAAAAATAAGCAGTGCCAAGCCAGCAATCAGCGTGGTCACATTCGAATCAAGAATCGTGGCCCAGGCACGTTCAAAACCCGCTGCAATCGCCGCTTGAGGAGAATTACCATTCCTCAGTTCTTCACGAATACGCTCGTTGATAAGAACGTTTGCATCAATCGCCATACCTAAGGTCAGTGCAATCGCTGCAATGCCAGGCAAAGTGAGCGTTGCCTGTAACAAGGACAACGAAGCGATCAATAGCATCACGTTGACAGCCAATGCAAACACACTGAAAGCACCAAACAGTAGGTAGTACAGCACCATAAATGCTGTGATCGCCGCAAAGCCGTAGAGAGTGGAATTAAAACCTTTACCAATGTTCTCCGCGCCGAGTTGTGGCCCAATAGTGCGCTCTTCAATAATTTCCATCGGAGCAGCCAGCGAACCCGCACGTAGTAATAGGGCCAAGTCGGTTGCCGCCGCAGGGGATTCCATCCCAGTTATTTGAAAGCGTGAACCGAGCTCATCACGAATCGTCGCTACGGTAAGCACTTCGCCTTTGCCTTTTTCAAACAAGACAATCGCCATCAGTTTGCCCACTTTGCTGCGTGTCGCCTCACGCATCTTGCGACCACCATCGCCATTCAAATCGATGCTGACTGAAGGCTGTTGGTTTGAATCGAAGCTGGCACCCGCATTAGAAATGTAGTCACCCGTAATCACAGGATCCTTAAACAAAACGACTGGCGCGCCTTTACCTACCTTGAACAATTCAGAGCCTAAGGGTATTGCCGAACTCTCTTCGGTACCACGGCGAATTGAATCATCCACCATGCGCACTTCGAGTGTGGCTGTTCGTCCAATAATGTCTTTCGCGCGTGAGACGTCTTGTACACCCGGGAGTTGCACCACAATGCGATCGGAACCCTGACGCTGAATCACGGGCTCAGCAACACCGAGCTCATTCACACGCTTAGACAAAGTTGATATATTTTGCTGAACCGCTTCTTCCATTGTGCGTTTCAGTACCTGCGGACTGAGCGAGGCGCGCAGTTTGAGACCTTCGGCATCGGCCGCATCAACTAAACTCAAATCAGACATCTGCGCAGATAACACCGCACGCGCCGCATCACGGGTTTCTTGATCACGCACACGAATATCGATGACATCGCCATCACGCGATATGCCAGCAAAACGGATACGCTTTTCTACCAACAGCGCACGCACGCCCGTTTGCAAGCCTTGAATACGTTTAGTCATCACCGCTTTGGTGTCGACCTGCATTAAGAAATGCACACCACCGCGCAAATCGAGACCCAAGTACATGGGTAAAGCATGCAGATTTTGTAGCCAGCTCGGTGTATTGGGCAGCAGATTAAAGGCGACCAAGTAATTTGGATCATTCGGATCAGTGTTCAGCGCTTGTTCGAGTACCGTTTTCGCTTTGAACTGCAAATCAGTACTGGAAAAGCGCACACGCACGGTGCCGTTGTTACCCAAATTTTCGTAAAACGCATTTTCAGCGTGCACGCCAGCTTTTTCTAAAGCTTGGCTAGCGATACCAACGGCTTCAGGCCCGAGCTT
>CAWUMP010000354.1:0-1756 GCA_963923385.1 uncultured bacterium
GTCAACCAGCTGCTCTATGATGGACTGCTGTTATTGCAGCATCGTGGTCAGGATGCTGCCGGTATCGTGACCTGTGAGCGTAATTCCTTTCATATGCAAAAAGGCAGCGGCCAAGTACGAGATGTATTTCGTACGCGCAATATGCGCTCCTTGCCCGGCAATATGGGGATCGCACATTGTCGTTACCCCACTGCTGGATCCGCCTCGAACTCTGCCGAGTCACAGCCCTTTTATGTGAACTCACCGTTTGGCATTGTGCTTGGCCATAACGGCAATCTCACGAATTCAGCGGCGTTACGCGATGAGATGTTTCGTACCGACCTGCGACATATCAACACCAATTCTGATTCGGAAGTGTTGCTCAACGTGTTGGCGCATGAGCTGGAGCAAGCGTCGGTGCGTTTGCGCTTAGATCCGCAGACAATTTTTACTGCGATTTCAAATCTACATCGACGCGTGCGCGGCGCGTATGCGGTGGTGGCAATGATTGCCGGGTACGGGGTGCTGGCATTTCGCGACCCGTATGGAATTCGTCCAGCGGTGATTGGCATTCACGAAACGCCCTCTGGTCCCGAATACATGGTGGCCTCTGAATCGGTTGCGCTGGATGCGCTGGGCTTTCGCGTATTGCGTGATATTGCTCCTGGTGAGGCAGTGTTTATTGACGAGGATGGCCAGTTTTTTAGTCAGCAGTGCGCACAAAGTGCGGCGCTCAATCCTTGCATTTTTGAGTTTGTGTATTTAGCGCGCCCTGATTCGTTTATTGATGGGGTGTCGGTGTATGAAACGCGTCTCAATATGGGCGATGCGTTAGCAGAAAAAATTCGCCGGGATTACGCACATCTGAACATTGATGTGGTGATCCCCATTCCAGATTCAAGTCGTCCGTCGGCGATGCAGTTGGCGCTTGGATTGGGCATTAATTACCGCGAAGGCTTTGTCAAGAACCGCTACATTGGTCGCACCTTCATCATGCCTGGACAAGCGGTGCGCAAAAAATCAGTGCGGCAAAAACTCAACGCCATTGGTGTTGAGTTCAAAGGCAAAAATGTGTTGCTGGTCGATGATTCGATTGTGCGTGGTACCACCAGCCAAGAAATCGTCAATATGGCGCGCGAGGCCGGTGCGTTGAATGTTTATTTTGCCTCGGCTGCACCGCCCGTACGTTTTCCTAACGTCTATGGCATCGATATGCCAACCCGCGCAGAGTTGATCGCTTCGCAACGCAGCGAGGCGGAGGTTGCAAAAGAAATCGGTGCCGATGCACTGATCTACCAAGACCTCGAAGCTTTGGAGCACGCAGTGCGGCAAGTGAACCCCAAGCTCACGCGTTTTGAGACCTCGTGCTTTGATGGGCGCTACATCACTGGTGATGTAACAAGCGACTATCTTTCAGAGGTTGAAAACCGTCGTGATGCAGGCCGAGATGGCGAGGATGATGATGGCGCGCAACTCGACTTAAATCTCGTCCAAGCAGCTTAAATAATTAAAGCGTGTCATGAGTCAATCGAACGATTCCGCAGAAAAATACGATCTCTCTACCTTGGGTGTGCGCGCGGGTATTCGTCGTACCGAGTTTGGTGAGCATTCTGAAGCATTATTTTTAACCTCGAGTTTTGTGTTTGAGAGCGCAGAACAAGCAGCTGGACGCTTCACTGGCGGCGATGATGGATTTGTTTATTCGCGCTTTACCAATCCCACCGTGAGTATGTTTCAGGATCGCTTAGCAGCGCTTGAGGGCGGCGAGTTTTGTGTA
>CAWUMP010000355.1:0-1751 GCA_963923385.1 uncultured bacterium
CGGAGATGTGTATAAGAGACAGGCACACCTGAAGAATTTACCGAATACCTGCGTCGCGAAGATGCAAAATGGACGCCCGTCATTAAACGCGCCAACATTCGCGCCGAGTAAGCATTGACTCAAACGCTCGGGATCGCGCCCCAATCGGTAGTGTAGTTGGGCGATTTTCTTTCTTGGCGCATCTGCCAAGTGGCACCAACATCTTGCGCCGATACGCGTACGGTGTTGCGACCATAACGTGCATTCAATGTATCGAGCGCCTGCATCAAACGCGGTCGATGCGCTTGCGTTGGTGCAAGCCAATCGTGCTGCACCTGTCCAACCGGCGTGATTTGACTCAACACGATCCCTGCTTTTTTGTATTGATAGCCCGGCCGAAACAACTGATCGGCCAAGACACTCACACAACGACTCACCAGCAACGTGTCGTTGGTGGGTTCGGGTAAGGCCATCGCCAGCGCTGGCATGTACTGGGGTAAATCCGGACGAAACCGATTGGTGTGTAAAAACACCTGAATCAATGCCGCGCATGACTGTTGCGTACGTAACTTAGCGCAGGCATTGGCAGCAAAGGTACTGAGCGCCGCTTTCAGTCCAGCCACCTGTTCAATCATTTGTCCAAATGAACGGCTCGAAATAATTTGCTGATTGTTGGGTGTGACCTCTTGCAAATCGATACACGGAATTTCTTGTAGCTCACGCTGGGTTTTTTCGAGTACCACGCCAAATTCAGCACGTAGCGTTGGCGTATGCGCCGCACGTAAATCGCGTACAGTATGAATTCCTCGATGAGCTAATCGTACTCGCAGCTTACGCCCGACGCCCCACACCTCACCCACTTCAATTTGCTGTAAGAGTTTTTCTTTTTGTGCATCAGTCAGTGCGTTGTAATCAAACACGCCTTTAGAACGCGGGTGTTTCTTGGCCACCATATTGGCTAATTTTGCGAGCGTTTTTGTAGGGCCAATTCCCACACACACCGGAATGCCCGTCCACTGACCCACGCGCTTACGCAACTGCTCGCTACGCTGTTTGCTATCGGCGCAGCCAGTCAAATCAACAAAGCACTCATCAATCGAATACACCTCTTGACGCGGCGCATGATCACGCAAAATGGACATCACACGATTCGATAAATCAGCATATAGCGCATAGTTTGAACTTAAGGCGAGCACCCCATGCGCTTCAGCCAACGCACGACACTCAAACCAAGGTTGGCCCATTTTGATACCTAAGGCTTTGGCTTCGTTGGAGCGCGACACCACGCATCCGTCGTTGTTTGACAACACCACCAGCGGCGTACGTTGCAAATCTGGACGAAATACGCGCTCGCAGCTGACATAAAAATTATTGCAATCCACCAAAGCGAGTTGTTGTGTCATGACCGCGTTAAAAACTGGCAACCGATTAATCTCAACACAACTTGTGCAGGTTATAGGTGACGACGCCCCACACCACAAAGTCATCTTCTTCACGTACCAAGCGCGGTGGATAAATGCTGTTTTCCGCCAACAGCTTCACCACACCACCGCGACGATAAAAACGCTTCACAGTGAATTCGTTATTCAACAAAGCCAAGACGATGTGGTTATGCTGCGGATCAATACTGCGATCCACTAACAAGGTATCGCCTTCATAAATACCCGCCCCCATCATTGAATCGCCTTTGACGCGAAACAAATACGTGGCCGCTTGGTTACGAATTAAGGCGGTATTCAGATCGATGCGCCTGTCTCTTATACACATCTGAC
>CAWUMP010000356.1:0-1742 GCA_963923385.1 uncultured bacterium
GGAGTATCGTCGGCAGCGTCAGATGTGTATAAGAGACAGAAAATGATCAGGCATGAGGCGAGAGTATGCGTGAGCCGACCGGGATCGGGCAATGGTTCAGCAATTCTGTGAACCAATCGCCGCAAGTCGGCTAGGACTCCGCGATAATCGTCGAATGAAACAACATGAACTCTCGCGCGCGCAGACCTTGGCCATTCTCGCAAGTGCCGCCATGCTGCTCAGCATGGCCATGGGCATGCGCCAAAGTTTTGGTTTGTTTCAGTTGTCGATCGTGCGTGATGTAGGCATCAGCGCTGCAGATTTTTCTTTAGCCATCGCATTACAAAACATCATTTGGGGCGCGACCCAACCTTTTGTGGGTGTGATGGCAGACCGACACGGCACACGGCCGGTCCTCGTGGCAGGCGCCTCGATCTATGCGCTTGGTATGTTGGTGACGAGTTTCGCGAGTGCACCTTGGATGGTGACTTTAGGCATGGGCATTTGTGTTGGTCTGGCTCTGTCATGTACGGCAACAAACATTGCCATGAATGTGACGGCGCGTACGGCGAGCGCTGCTCAGCGTAGCTTGGCGATGGGTGCGGTATCGGCCTTGGGTTCCCTGGGATTGGCCTTCGCTTCGCCGTTGGCTCAACATTTAATTCGTGTGGAAGGTTGGCGGATTGCGTGTTTAGGGTTTCTTGCGCTCGCTGCGGTGATGTTACCAGCCGCATTCATCGCTGGTCGTGCGGATCGAATTGAACGACCGACCGCAACCGGTGTTCAGCAATCAGTGAGTGACGCGATCCGCGAAGCGTTTGGGCATCGTGGGTATGTGGTCTTAGCGATTGCTTTTTTTGTTTGTGGTTTGCAATTGGTGTTTATTACCACGCACCTACCAACCTATCTGGATTTGTGTGGCATGGATCCAGCGTTAGGCAGTACAGCGCTTGCGCTGGTGGGTGTGTTTAATGCGCTCGGTTCGTTACTCTTTGGGTGGCTGGGCGGTCGTTACTCGAAACGCTTTTTACTCGGTGGGATTTACCTACTCCGGTCGCTGTTTGTCGCGCTGTACTTTATGTTGCCTCCCACCCCTGCATCTACGTTGTTATTTGCAGCGGCAATGGGCACCTTGTGGCTTGGTGTGGTTCCGCTGGTGTCGGGATTAGTCGTGCATTTGTTCGGTTTGCGCTACATGGCCACGCTCTCTGGCATTGCGTTTATGAGCCATCAAGTCGGTTCATTTTTGGGGGCGTGGGGCGGTGGCCTCATCTTTAGTCGAATGGGAAATTACGACTTAGCTTGGCAAAGTGCGGTTGCGATTGGTGTGTGCGCTGGTTTATTTCAAATGACCATGTATGTGCAACCTTCAGCACGTATGCAAGCCGAGCGTGCCGCACTGAACGTGGCGTAAGTACGGCAACCTTAAGCTGGTCGTAGCAGTTCGGGTGTCGCCCAACGCATGGTTTGCTTGCCGTTTTTGAACGCAGCCACGGGTTGTGCGATTTCGGCGATGGCTTGCACGGTGGTTGTCGCATTCAACACCACCACATCACCAGGGTTGCCGATGCTAAAGCCATAATCCTTCAAGTTTAATAAGCGTGCTGAGCGCGTGGTCAGCATATTGAAGCATTCATGCAATTGATGGGGTCGATCCAGTTGCACCACGTTGGCATACAAGTTGGCCATGCGTACCAAAGAACAATCGCCGTAAGGCGTTGCTGGGTTCAGAATATTGTTTGAAGAAAGCGAGCAATTCACGC
>CAWUMP010000357.1:0-1730 GCA_963923385.1 uncultured bacterium
GCGCGCGATGACCGAGTCAGCCATTGCCTTACGACAACCGGTGGCCAACACCGCTGTACGCGAAGGTTACGCACGCATTCACGGCTTACATCATTGGGCGTTTCGTTGTCGCGACGCTGCAGAAACGCAACACTTTTACGAACAAGTCCTCGGCCTGCCACTGGCGGCAGCCGTCACGCACGATCATGTACCAAGCACAGGCGAGTTTTGTCCGTACTATCACTTCTTTTACGAACTCGCCGATGGCTCGTACCTAGCGTTTTTTGATCTTCTCGATGGACAGGGATATACCCACGATCCCAACACGCCCGATTGGGTGAATCACTTAGCGCTCGAAGTCGACAGCGTCGAGGCGCTGGAAACTGCAAAAGCGCGGTTGCTTGAAAATAAGGTCGATGTGCTTGGCGTGGTCGATCACAAATGGTTTAAGTCGATTTATTTTTTTGATCCCAACGGTATTCGTCTTGAGCTGGCGTGCCGCACAGCGCCGTTGGAGGACATGCAAAAAAAATATCACGATGCCCAACGCATCATGGCCACACGTATCGAACGCCTCGCCCGTTTAGCGCACGAAAAGAAATAGCGCGCGTACTCATGCACGGACTCGAACTGATCGCGCTCGATGTCGCCCCTGGTGTAGCGATGGAAAGTCAATCGGGCTTGCAGATGAATCGGCCACGCGTGTACGGCGCCTTAGCCGGACCAAAGCGTGGGCGCATTGGTGCCATCGTCATGCATCCCACCAGTAATTTTATGGGCCACTACTTACTCGAGCCCTTCGCGCAACGCGGGATCGGTTTGCTTGCACTGAACTCGCGTTATGTGGGCAATGACAGTGTATTGATTATGGAGCGCGTGCTACAAGATCTTGGCGCGGGGGTGGCTTATCTGCGTCAACACTACGATCGCGTGATCTTGATTGGTAACTCAGGCGGTGCAGCGCTGATGTCGTTTTATCAAGCGCAAGCAGAACAGCTCACCTTAAAAGATACGCCCGCAGGCGACCCATTACACATCACCCCCGAAGAACTTCCGCCCGCCGATGGGGTTGCGCTGATGGCTGGACACATCGGACGTTCACGTTTACTCCTCAATTGGTTAGATGCATCACTTACTGATGAGCGCGATCCGTTGTCGTGCGATCCGGCACTCGACATTTACGATGCCCGTAACGCACCGCCGTTTAGCGCCGACTTTGTGGCGCGCATTCGTGCCGTTCAGCGTCAACGCAGCGAACGCATTACCGCGCAGGTCAAAGCGCGACTGAAGTTTTTACGCAGCTTGCCGCATGGTCCGCGGGATGAACCTTTTTTGGTCTATCGCACCTACGCCGATCCGCGCTTTATTGATTTATCACTCGATGCCAACGACCGGCAACCCGGTGGTAATCGTGGCGATGACCCACGGCAGATGAATTCGGGCGTCAGTAATTTAGGTCGCTTTACAAGTCTGACCGCATGGCTATCGCAATGGTCTCTTGAGTCGCGTGCCGATGGCCCCACCAACTTAGCGCAAACCAGTGTGCCCGTATTGCATTTGGAATACACCGCCGATGCCGCTGTGTTTCCGAGCGACATTCGCGAATGGTCGGCCGCCATCACCAGTCGGGGCAGAACAACACGCGAAACATTTCATCGCATCAACAAAGGCAATCACTATTTAAAAGGTCAGCCCGAACTCATCGAGCGCGTGGCCGATCTGACGCTCGCCTGGTCAGCCGCTCTTCCTGC
>CAWUMP010000358.1:0-1705 GCA_963923385.1 uncultured bacterium
ACGCATGGTGTCAAAGCCTTCGCGATCACCAGCTGCATTGGTGTGGATGCCACGCGGAGAACCAAAATAAATGTCTCCCGTCAGTTCACGAATAATCAGTAGATCTAAGCCAGCCACCACTTCAGGCTTTAAGGCGGATGCACTCGCAAGCTCTGCATACACTTGGGCGGGTCGTAAATTGGCAAACAAACCCAAATGCTTACGCAATCCAAGAATCGCTTGCTCTGGACGTTTGTCGCGCGGCAAGTGGTCATGTTTGGGATTGCCAACGGCACCAAACAAAATAGCGTCAGCGGATTTTGCCAGTGCGAGTGTTGCCTCAGGCAATGGGTCGCCAGAGACGTCATAGCCCGTGCCACCCACTGGTGCCTCTTGCATCTCGAGCGGCAAATTGAGTTTGCGTAGCACCTTGAGCGCTTCCGCAATAATTTCATTTCCAATCCCGTCACCGGGCAACACGGCAATCTTCATCACAAACCTATCGGGTATACCAAGGAAACTGCATCGTGCGCTGATTTTCAAACGCGCGAATCTTATCGGCATGACGCAACGTTAAACCGATTTCATCGAGACCATTCAACAAGCAGTATTTACGAAACGCATCCATCTCAAAGTGGTGCACACGCGATGCGTCGGTAGTTGAGACGGTTTGCTTTTCTAAATCCACGATCAAACGAAAACCCGGAAAAGACGCCACATCGTAAAACAGCCGATCGATGTCTGCTTCGGGTAGCACCACCAGTAACAAACCGTTCTTTGCGCTGTTATTAAAAAAGATGTCGGCGAACGAAGGGGCAATCACGCAGCGAAAACCATCGTCCATCAAGGCCCAAGGTGCATGTTCACGCGAACTGCCACAACCAAAATTTTTGCGTGCGAGCAAAATTTGCGCGCCTTGATAGCGCGCTTGGTTCAACACAAAGTCAGGGTTTTTGGGACGCTTGCTGTGGTCCATGCCCGGCTCGCCATGATCGGTGTAGCGCCACGCATCAAATAAATTCGGACCATAGCCAGTGCGCTTGATCGATTTTAGAAATTGCTTTGGGATGATCGCATCGGTATCCACATTGGCCCGATCCATCGGTGCCACCAAGCCATTGAGTAATGAAAATTTTTCCATGGTCTTATCCGAGCTTACGTACATCAACAAAATGACCCGCCACGGCTGCGGCTGCCGCCATCGCCGGCGAAACCAAATGCGTGCGGCCACCTGCGCCTTGGCGACCTTCAAAATTTCGATTCGATGTTGAAGCGCAACGCTCACCGGGTTCTAACCGATCGGCATTCATGGCCAGACACATCGAACACCCTGGTTCACGCCAATCAAATCCGGCCTCACGGAAAATACGATCAAGACCTTCTTTTTCGGCTTGCGCTTTCACTAAGCCAGAGCCAGGCACCACCATCGCCACCTTGATCGTTGCAGCAACGCGACGACCTTTCGCAACCGCCGCAGCTGCACGTAAATCTTCAATCCGCGAATTGGTGCATGAACCAATAAACACTTTGTCGATATGAATATCTTGAATCGGTGTACGTGGCTTTAAACCCATGTACGCCAATGCCCGCTCCATCCCTTCACGACGCACGGCATCTTTTTCGCGATCTGGATCGGGCACCGCGCCATCCACTCCCATCACCATTTCTGGCGATGTGCCCCAAGTCACGTGCGGGACGATCTCTTCAGCACGCAAAGTCACTTCGC
>CAWUMP010000359.1:0-1688 GCA_963923385.1 uncultured bacterium
ATGCGCGCATCGGCCCAAAATCCCCCGTATTTGCAGTCTCCCCACCGTCAGTAGGGCGTATGATCTTTGCATGTCACGCTCACTTACACACACCTTGGTTGGGCTGTGGATCGCCTGCATATTGGCGCTCTGGCCGTGGCAGCTTTGTTCAGCGCAAACAACCAAGCCGACTTCGCGCGCCGTCGTCTATCGATTTTCACCGGTGAATCAATATGGCATTGCGCGCACTGCGGCGTATTGGAATCCAATCATTGCGTATGTGTCTGAAAAAAGTGGCGTTCCGATCGAACTCAAGATTGGTCGCACGTCAGCCGATACCACCGCCTATGTCATTGCACGCGAAGTAGAGTTTATTTTTTCAAATCATCTATTCAGCCCACAGCGAGAAAAACTCGGATGGCGGCTATTTGCACGTCGCAATGTCGCGCCGGTGCATGGCGAAATCATCGTGCCCAACGAATCCACCATCACCGAGCTTGCACAACTTGCCGGACACGCGGTCGCGTTTCCAGGTCCTGAAGCATTGATCGCGTATAAATTTCCGTACGCACAGTTGCTGTCTCGCGGAATCGGTATTCAAGTTGTTTTTGGTGGCAATATGGATGCCGCACTGTTGCAGATGTTTTCAGGCAAGGTGTCTGCAGCGGGTGCGAATTCGCAATTAGCGGAAAGCTTTGCGCGACGTGAGCAACGCACCTATCGCGTGTTATGGCGCTCTGAACCGCTGCATGATTTGCCGTTGATGGCAGCCGCTAAAGTGCCAGAAAAAATTGTCGCAGCCGTAGCGAATGCTTTTATTCAGATGGCCCAAGACCCCATCGGCCAACCGATTTTACGCACGGCCTCAGATCGAATTGGTCTGCCCGCCGATACTGCATTCATTACGTCTACGCCCAACGAGTACGCCGCTTATCGGCGTTTTTATCAAACCGCGCCGCTCGCCTTACGTTAAATGCCAGCGCGCACTCAACCGCAACATCACTTGCGTTTACCACGCTCTTTGGTGGCACGCGTGTATGCGTTGTACTCGGCCACGTTATTGCTGTTTGTTGGCCTAGGCATGGGGTTGTTTTATCAATTGCAATTCAATCAACACATCGATGATGCCCAAGAAGCTGGCATCTTAATGATTAAGTTAGCTGGGCAAACCATCAGCGATAGTGCCGTGATTGGTGATTACGACACCATTCAGCAAATGCTCGCACACACGGTCAAAGGTACGCCGTTTGCTGCAGCCGAATTTATTGAAGCAAATGGCGCGCGTATCAATGCCCTGCGGCCGGCGGCAACGCAAGCACAATCCCCACCGTGGTTAACGCAACAAGTCGCACGCAAGCTCTACGAAATCAATCAAACCATCAGCGTTGGTGGCCGTGATTATGGTGTGCTACGCGTGCGCTTTGATGATCAAGCGATCGCCAATAGTTTGTGGCGATTATTTTCGTCTGCGGCTTGGCTTGCCCTCGCCGCGTTGGCTGGCGGACTGTTATTTATTTATTTTCCGTTGCGTCGTTGGCTAGGTGCGCTCGATCGTGTGCAGGCGTTTGAACGCGCCATGATCAAAGGCACACCTGGCGCCACACAACTACTTGAAGGTGATGTCCCCGAAGAATTTCAGCGCACCTTTGCCGTGTTGGCACGCACCGCAACCAGTCTGCGTGAACAACTACTGGCACGTGAT
Organism: uncultured bacterium; assembly: GCA_963923385.1. Taxonomy (GTDB): domain Bacteria; phylum Pseudomonadota; class Gammaproteobacteria; order Burkholderiales; family SG8-39; genus SZAS-79. The sequence continues at coordinate 1,682 of CAWUMP010000359.1, forward strand.
CTTGCCG
>CAWUMP010000360.1:0-1658 GCA_963923385.1 uncultured bacterium
TGGCACTGTGACGCCCGATGATCTTGGAATGGATTGGATTGTTTCAAAGCAAAAAGACTTTATCGGCAAGCGATCTTTTACGCGCATCGATACAGCACGCAAAGATCGTAAACAGTTGGTTGGCCTATTACCAACAAATCCTGCCTTTGTTGCCACTGAAGGCGCGCACTTGGTCAATGATGCGCAGCACGCACAACATCACCCCCAACATGGCAGCCCCTCGCAAGGACACATTACCTCGAGTTATTACAGTCCTAATCTCCATACCGGATTTGCGCTGGCTTTACTCACAAACGGACGCGCACGACAAGGTCAAACCGTTTACTGCGTGACCGCGCAAGGTTTACAAGCCATGCAAATCACTGATCCTGTATTTTTTGATCCCGAAGGCAAACGTCGCGATGGCCTCGATGCACACGCCTAACCCCACTGGACGTCGTCCCTTGCATGACTTGGTCAGCGACATGGCACTCGCCAGTCAGCAAGCACAGCACTTTGCCATTCAAGAACTTGCCTTCACCACCCAAATCAATCTACGTGGTGATGGCAATGACCCACAATTTCAACGCGCCATCGAACAATCCATCGGTTGCACGTTACCTCAGACGGCCAATACGTTTAGCAAGCACGCCTCTTACGCGGTGTTATGGCTCGGACCGGATGAATGGTTAATCACCGCACCGGTCGGTGAACACAGCACGCTCGAACGTACATTACGTACCGCGCTGCAAGGCATCCACCACTCAGTGGTCGATGTGTCAGCCAATCGCACCATCATCGAACTCTCTGGCGATTGGGTGCGTTTGATTCTTGCCAAAGGCTGTAGTCACGATTTCAGTGCGCATGCTTTTTTTGCGCCGCAAGTCAGACAAACGCAACTAGCTAAAGCGCAGGTGATTTTGCAATGCATCGAAACCGCAACCGTGTTTCGTGTGTACGTCCGACATTCGTTTGCCCAATACCTCACGCAATGGTTGATCGATGCAGCGGCCGAAGCCCATGCCGCAGTGGCCATTGACACTGTCCAACGGGCGCGACGCTTGGCGTAACCACATCGGCGCGGTGATTCATCCAGCGAACCGATTCTCGCGAGGCGAATCCAGACGTGTAACATCCCATGCTGATCCAATTTTTTCGGAGACACCATGAGCAAAGCCGACTGGGTATTTAGTTTAAAAAACGATCCACGTGCTGTCGTGCGCACCTTGGCCGAAGGTATCGAAGCGAGTATTTTTCCTGGTGAGCACGTCATGTTGTCGGTGGTCAAACTGGCACCCCATTCGCGCGGCACCAGCCACTCACATCCAGAAGAACAATGGGGCGTGATGCTCGAAGGCAGTTGCACTCGCATTCAGGGCGATGAGGCCGTCGAAGTCAAACCCGGCGATTTTTGGCATACCCCTGGTGGCGTGACGCACACGATCGTCACGGGTCCTGAAGGTGCCGTGCTCATCGATATTTTTAGCCCACCCCGCGAAGAGTACAAAAAAGCCGGTAGCGGTTTTGGTAACGCAAAAATCGGCCAATGAACGCAACACCGTTTCGTGTGCAAGACCATCGCTACGGTCCAACGCGATGGTTTGAAGATTTTGAAGTAGGTGAAACGTTTTATATCTGTCTCTTATACACATCTGACGCTGCCGACGATACTCCTTGTG
>CAWUMP010000361.1:0-1618 GCA_963923385.1 uncultured bacterium
CGACAAAGGCGAACTCGTCGTTGGTGCTGGCATCGATGCCTACAACTCCTACAGTCAGCGTGGTTCGTTTCATTTGATCGAACATCAAATGGCCGCGTTGATCGAGTTGTTTCCGATACTGAGCCGCGTGCGTATGTTGCGTACTTGGGGTGGCATTGTGGATGTCTGCCCAGATGCCTCGCCGATTATTTCTAAAACACCGGTGCGAAATTTATTCATTAATTGCGGCTGGGGCACCGGCGGATTTAAAGCCACCCCCGGATCGGGCTGGGTCTTTGCACACACCATCGCAACCGGTGAACCCCATCCACTCAACGCACCGTTTGCGCTCGATCGGTTTACGACTGGCGCACTGATCGATGAACACGGCGCAGCCGCGGTGGCCCACTGATGTTACAAATTCGCTGCCCATGGTGTGGTGTCCGTGACGAAACTGAGTTTGGTTACGGTGGCGAAGCGCATGTTGCCTACCCCCACACGCCATCTGAACTCAACGACGAACAATGGGCGCAATACGTATTCATGCGTAACAACCCCAAGGGAATTTTTCGCGAACGTTGGGTACATCTCCAAGGCTGTCGACGTTGGTTTAATGCGATTCGTCACACTGTCACGCACGTGATCTCTGCCACCTACAAACCCGGAGAAACACCGCCGGACACCGCGGACAAGTCATGAGCGCAACGCAAGCCTTTCGTCTCGCGCAAGCAGGTCGGATTGATCGACAGCAACCACTGCACTTTACTTTCAATGGCACGCGCTACACCGGTTACGCTGGCGACACACTCGCTTCTGCATTGTTAGCCAATGGCGTGCATTTGCTGGCGCGCAGTTTTAAATACCATCGTCCGCGCGGCGTACTCAGCGCCGGTCATGAAGAACCCAACGTGTTGGTACAACTCGAAACTGGCGCTTATACCGAACCCAATTTACGCGCCACCGAGATCGAACTCTATGAGGGGTTGGTCGCACACAGCGTGAATTGTTGGCCCAGCGTTGACTTTGATTTGCGTGCCGCGTTTGGTTTTGCAGCGCCGATTTTGATTGCCGGTTTTTATAATAAGACCTTTAAATGGCCGCGCAAATTTTGGGACTGGCTCTACGAACCGGCCATTCGCGCAGCCGCCGGATTAGGGGTCGCCCCCACCGCTGCGGATCCTGATTTGTACGACCGACTGTATTGGCATTGCGATGTATTGGTGGTGGGCGCGGGCCCGGCTGGACTCAACGCGGTATTACCAGCCGCGCGCGCAGGATTGCGTGTGGTGTTGATCGAGGAAGCGCACACGTTGGGCGGTAGCTTATTGGCACGCGATGCACAGATCGATGGTCAAGCCGGCACCGATTGGGCGCAAGCCATCGCCCAAGAACTGGATGGCTTACCTAACGTATTGGTGCTCAAACGCACTTCGGTGTTTGGTTATTACGATCACAACTATTTAATGGCCGTTGAACGACGCACCGATCATATCGGACCAGCGCAAAACCCAGGCGTTGCTCGCAAACGCTTATGGCACCTGCGGGCTCAGCGCGTGGTGTTGGCCACCGGCACGCATGAGCGACCGATTCCGTTTGGTGATAACGATCGCCCTGGCATTGTGCTTTCAGGTGCGGCCTG
>CAWUMP010000362.1:0-1594 GCA_963923385.1 uncultured bacterium
CGATCTCACGCGGCAAGGTCAAGCAACTTAAAAATTTCTACGAAACGGCAATCACGCAACCGCCGATCCCCGGCACGGTGTTGCTGTTTACTTCAGAAAAGCTTGGCTTTCGTAGCGCCGGTGTTGAAGGCGTCGGTCACTTGGCCGCACCAGAAAAAAAATTCCTGATCGTTGATGGTCAACATCGTTTAGCCGCATTGCGGTTTCACTTAAACGAACGTCCTGAGGAAGCGGCCACCATTCAGGTGCCGTGCATGATTTTTGATGGTCGTAGCGAAGATTTCGCCACCGAGATGTTCGTCATCATCAACTCAACACCCACGCGTATCAACAAGAGCCATCTGATCGATTTGTACGAACGCGTGTCGTGGGCTGAACCGCATCGCAAATTTGCCTCGCGTCTGGTGTCGTCCTTATACAGCGAAGGCGATAGCCCGTTACGCTACCGAATTAATCGCTTGGGCGGCCGCAGTCAAAAAGACAAGTGGATCTTACAAGCCGAACTGTTTAACGAACTTCAACGCTGGACTGCACGTGAATGGCGTCGTATTCAAGTGGCTGGCGGTAGCGCGCGTGAAGCGGGTCGTTACTACGGCATGGTGCGTGATTTTCTCAAAGCGGCCGAACGTGTTTGGGGCGATGCTTGGGAAAATGATAGCCACATGGTGACGCGACCTGTCACGCTCAAAGCCATGATTCGTGTGTGCGCCGACCTTGCGCGCGAGGATGGTCATCCGGCTGAGGGACGCGTGGCGCGGTGGGAAAAACGTTTGGCGCCTTGGGCCAATCAAGCGCGCGCATTTCGCGCGGAAGGTTTTTACGAACGCTTTCCAGCCAAAGGTGAAATCGAGCGCGTCGCACGCGTGCATCGCGATTTAGCCAAGTGGGCTGGCATCAGCACCATCCCCAACAAAGCCTAACGCAGCAGTACGCTCGCCGACACCGTACGATTTAGTCGGCGCTGCGTGCCTCTAATGCGGCAACCGCGGGCAGTGTTTTACCTTCTAAAAATTCTAAGAAGGCACCACCGCCCGTGGAGATATACGACACTTTTTCGCTGATGCCATATTTGGCGATTGCCGCCAGTGTGTCCCCACCACCCGCAATCGAAAACGCAGAAGACTCCGCAATGGCGCGCGCCAAGGTCGCGGTGCCATGTCCAAACTGATCAAACTCAAATACCCCCACTGGTCCGTTCCAAACAATCGTGCCTGCATTGCGCACAATTTGCGCTAATGCTTGCGCACTTTTGGGACCAATATCCAAAATCATGTCATCGGGCGTCACGTCAGCGACCGCTTTCGTTTGTGCAATCGCGTTCGCTGCAAATTCTTTCGCACACACCACATCAATCGGTAATGGCACCTCGCCACCTTTGGCTTTGATGGCCGCCATCACTTTGTTGGCTTCTGCGACCAAATCAGCTTCGGCCAAAGATTTTCCGATACGCGAGCCAGCCGCCAGTAAAAACGTATTGGCGATACCACCACCAACAATGAGTTGATCGACCTTGCTTGCCAGAGATTCGAGGATGGTGAGTTTTGTTGATACTTTTGAGCCCGCCACAATGGCCACTAAGGGGCGGGCTCAAAAG
>CAWUMP010000363.1:0-1565 GCA_963923385.1 uncultured bacterium
TTCCACGCATGAAATTATTTAAATTGGCTTGGGATTTGATTGGCTCGGAGTTCGCTGGTCGACACATGCAATACGAAAAATTTTACGCGGGTGCGTCCTTTATTATTCGTAACCACAATTTCCGTGAAGCACCGTGGGAACATTTTCATGGCGTCGTCGACGGCCTGATGGCCAGCTACGATTACCCGGGCGCAGTACCTGCACCCAAGGTGAAAGCAGCCTAACGAAAAAGTAAGATCGATGACATCGGAGGCGGCATGACGTTTCGACACCCTGCAGCAGGTACACATCCGGCGTTCGCAACGCCGCGTTATGGAAGCACTGCGTTACGTGCGCCTAAATTGGCTCCGTTACCCTTAGCGCAAGGCCCAGTCGAGTTGTCTGGGCCGCGCTTTGATACCAGCGTGTTGTATCCGCATCACGATGACATGACGCGTCAAAGCACCGCGGCGCCGTTGGGCGAACGCATCATCGTGGCGGGACAAGTGCGCGATGAGAACGGCCTTCCTGTGCCAAATACGCTCGTTGAAATTTGGCAATGTAATGCCGCCGGTCGATATCACCATCCTCGCGATGATCATGATGCGCCGCTCGATCCGCACTTCAATGGCAATTCACGTGTACTCACTGATGCGCAAGGTCACTGGAAAATCACCACCATTAAACCCGGCGCCTATCCGTGGCGCAATCATCCGAATGCGTGGCGTCCTGCGCACATTCATTTTTCGGTGTTTGGCTCGAGCATGCTGCAACGCTTGATTACGCAAATGTATTTTCCTGGTGATCCGTTGTTGGGGGATGATCCGATTTTTAATAGCATCCCGAACGACAAAGTCAAAGAGCGACTGGTCTCGCGCTTTGATTGGTCGTTGACGCAACCGGAATGGGCCTTGGGCTATCGCTTTGACATCGTGCTGCGTGGTGATGAAGCCACGCCAGCCAATTAAGGAGGCGGACGATGCGCGAACCCCTCACCGGATCTCAAACCGTTGGTCCTTTTTTTCATTACGGCTTGGCATGGAAGCCCGGTGAGAATTTATTTCCAGATCCCAACACACCAGGCGAGCGTATTACGTTGACCGGTACGGTGCGGGATGGCAAGTCAGCGGTGGTGTTCGATGCCTTTCTTGAATTGTGGCAAGCCGATGGTGCCGGGCAATTTGGTCATCCCAATCAAGGTTCGTGTGCAGGTTGGGGGCGGGTCAATACAAACGCGCAAGGCGTGTATGTTGCACAGACCGTGATGCCGGGTTCGGTGCAAGGCGCTGCACCGCATGTGATGGTTGTATTGTTTGCGCGCGGCTTATTAAAGCAAGTCGTGACGCGGATTTATTTTGCAGGCGATGCGCGAAATGCCACAGAGCCCGCGCTTCAATCGGCGGGCGACCGTGCGCAGACCTTGATCGCGCAACCGGACCCGGCACGCCCTGGTGTGTGGGTCTGGGACGTGGTGTTACAGGGCGATCACGAAACGGTTTTTTTTGATCTCTGATTTTTTTATATAGCGGTTGGCGTATGCCTGGACTTGAAGACACGTTTCGTGACGCCGCATGCGCAGAGACCCT